>NZ_JAPZSO010000122.1:0-6940 GCF_027531715.1 Microcystis sp. LE19-8.1F
GGAACCATCTTGACCGGTGATGCCAGTAATCAGGGCGCGTTTCGGTTGAGTCATCAGTAATTTACCTAATCGGGAAGAATAAAGACCAGGGCAGGGTCTGACTGCTTATAGCACACTTTAGCCCCTTAGGACAAGTTTGGCTAGGTTGAGAGGGGACAAAAAGATGAATTGATTTTTTATCCGGGCTGCATAGATTCTAAATGGTTCTGACAATTTTCTCGAAATTTTCTGACTTGAAATTCCTTGACTTTGATTAATCGATAATTATCTTTTCCCATGGCGAGGGAAAATTTGGCTTCGGTGTCATCAAGTAAATTTTTGGAGATAGCTTTCCACTGTTCTTGCGTTTGCCAATGGGCAACGATAATTAATTCCTCCTCGATAGCGGGATTAATCCAAATTTCTTTACCTAAAAAACCCGCTTGTTTTGCTAAAAACTTTGTCCAAATTTCTTCATCTTTTTGGATAAATTTTTCCCTAGCTTCGGGTTTAACTTGAAATTCTAACCACTCAATGACCATAGTAATTATCTCCTATTTTTTGGCTTTCATCAAGAATTCTTCTGTGAGTTTCATAAAAGCTTTGGAACCACTAGAAGAGGGCATGGCTGCCACCACAGGCACGAACATATCAACAGCTTTAGCTACATTAACATCCATAGGAATCGCATTAGCAAAAATTTGATGGGCTTGAAAATCCTGTTGTACCCGGCGCATGACTTGATTATAGTAGCGACTGAGTAAACCACCACCGGAAAGAATAAAAACTATACCGAGTAAACCAGGGTTAATCGGTTGGGTTTCTTGATGACTAGCTTTCAGTTTAACTATTCTTCTTTCTAATAGCTGAATGCCGACAATCGATAAAGGTTCGGGACGGGCGGGTAGTAAATAAAAATGACTGCTACAGAGACCACTACGAGTTAAAAGATTATAGCCTGGAGCGCAGTCCATGATAATATAATCGTAACGGTCTTGAATGGGATCAATGATTTTTTTAATTAAGATTCTTTCGAGGTTATTCCAAGCATAATCAAAGCCTAAATCTTCCTGTAAAATTGCTTGGTGGTGCAGGGTTTCTGAGACGACATATTCATCATAAAGTTCGATGTCTCCTGGCAGTAAATCTAAGCCTTTAATTTCACATACTGAAGGGACAATAATATCATCAATAGTTAATTTATTGTAGGGATTGGGTTTGATAATTGCTTCTAATAAATAGCTTAAAGTGCGTTTTTTGCGACGCAGTTGAGCGAATTCATGGGGGGACATTAAGCTAAGAGTCGCACTGATTTGAGCGTCTAAATCGAGGACAAGGACTCGTTTTTGCTGAAATTTAGCTAAACAGGTGGCAAGGTTGACGGTAAGGGTAGTTTTTCCTACTCCTCCTTTCATATTAACGGTGCTGATGACAGTGGCCATGATGGGAATTCCTTTCTAGTTAACCGATGGAATATCTCGACGTAAAACCTGCCCGTTGGGAGCCATAATCAAAGGAGGTAAACTGGTAATATCGATCGCCTCTTGGGTTTTCATGTCGTAGGTGGTGTAAAATGTTTCCTGTTGATGGGGATTAATATCGACAATTGTTAGGGTTTTTCTAGGTGCTTGTTCACTGTTCAACAACCGTCGCGGTCCACTGCCTAAAGCTCCTGAGTGTAATAATTGTAATTGCCCCCGTTTACCCGGATAGTAAGCGTGAGCGTGGCCACTAATATAAGTATGCACCTGATAGCCTTCTAAAAACGCTCTTAATTGCTCGGCATCGGCTAAATAATCCCCCGGTCGATTTCTGCCCACGGCAATACCGTAGAGGGGTAAATGACCGATTACTAGCCGCATTTTAGCATTTTTAGCGTCGGTACTACTCAAGTTTTTTGCCGCCCAATTTAGTTGTTCCCCAGAGATTAAATGAGTGGAGGCATCCCAAACTAGATAGAATATACCATTTTGAGTGAAAGTATAATAAAAAGGAAAGCCGGTTTTATCGATAAAATTTAAACTTGTCTCATGTTGGGGATTTTGCCAATAATCTTGGGCTAATTTTCTCTCTTTAGCATAGATAAATTTTCCTGCGGATAAAGCTCCAGAAGCGTCATGATTACCGATGGTAAAAGCAAAAGGTATTTTAGCAGCTCGCAGGGGCGCAGCGATATGGCGATCAAAGGCTGACCACATGGCGTTAATTGCTGCCTCTGTCAAGCTGCTTTTTTGTCCTGCCACCATGTCGCCACCACAGAGAACCAGATCGGGTTTATGATTGATAATTAAAGGGATAGCTCGATCGATTTCGGGATCGTAAGTAGTGGAACCGTATTGACTATTAAGGTCACTAATCACGATTATCTTGACTTTTTTCGCTTTTTGTGCTTGTTTAACGGGAGACTCAGGGGTATTTTGGGAAGTAACGGGCTGTAAAATCTGATGAGCGCAAGCTGCCAAGCTAAAACCGCCTAAACTGCCACTAATAAGCAAAAATTTACGGCGTTGCATAGAATATCAATCTCGTCTTTAATTGAGGTCACGTCAGTTAGTGTAGCAATTTTTGTCCCTTCGATCGCTTTTTTTCTCCATCATCCCAATTAACCCTCAGGAGATAACTTGACAATTCTCTTAACTTCTTTTGCGCCTTGGTTATGCCATCAACCGAGTAATTCCTCCGATGATTTGTTAGTATCTATTCAAGATAATTATGCAAAAAAGCTTTTATTTTTGCGTCAACTTCCCGTTAATACCCATCGAGCCAGTGAACGAGTTATCAAAGCTATTCAAGACAAAAACCCCGATTTCGTTATTTGTTGTGGCATGGCAGAAAGTCGTTATCATTTAAGTTTAGAATCTCATGCTAGGAGTAGCACAAAACAGTTATTTACACCAATTCCCTTGCCAGATTTAATTAAAAACCTTGACTATAGTTATATCAGCGATAATGCCGGTCAGTTTGTCTGCGAAGAATTATATTTTCAAGTCTTAAAACATCATCCGAGAGCTTTATTCGTTCATGTGCCGCTTTTAACTGACAAAAATTTTGTCATTATTCAAAGGGATTTTCAAAAAATTATCAGTAATTAGTCGGACAAAATTAATTTCCCAAGCTTAAAGAACCGGAATTTTTTAAGGCCGATAAATTAGCATTACCCGTACAGAATAAAGCAATTTCTAATTCAGCAATCAAAAAAGTCACCAACTCATCTACCGCCGCCTCCGATGCCACGGCTGCGGTGAGAAAAGGCCGGGCTAAACCGCCTAAATCCGCCCCTAAAGCGATAGCTTTGCCAATATCGACCCCATTTTTCAAACCCCCGGAAGCGATGAGAGGAATAGTAGAATTAATCGCCCGGATAGAGGTAATACAATCGGCGGTGGGTAAACCCCAATCGGCAAAAACTTGACCTAAATGACGCTGTTTTTTGTCTTTTGCCCTTTGACTTTCCACCTTTGCCCAAGAAGTGCCGCCAGCCCCTGCCACATCAATCGCCGCCACCCCCGCCTCTATTAACTTTTTAGCCATTGCCCCGGAAATCCCGTTACCCACTTCCTTAGCCACCACAGGAACGGGCAATTTAGAGCAGACGAGGGCGATTTTGTCAAGGATTCCTCGAAAATTTTTATCGCCTCCCGATTGTACCCATTCTTGCAGGGGATTAAGATGAAGAATCAGGGCATCAGCCTCCAATAAATCGACTAATTTAAGGCATTCTTCCACACCACAGCCATAATTTAACTGCACTGCCCCTAAATTAGCCAAAAGTAGGATATCGGGGGCGAGATGGCGAACGGAAAAAGTGGCGGCTAATTCCGGTTGTTCGAGGGCGATACGTTGGGACCCAACCCCCATCGCTAAACGGTAACGTTGGGCGACGGTTGCCAGTCGAGTATTGACTAGATGGGCTAAGGTAGTTCCCCCCGTCATCGAAGAAATCAATAGAGGCGCGCCGAGGCTTTTGCCTAAAAAGCTAGTACCGATATTAATATCACTACGGTCTAGTTCTGGCAAACAGCAGTGATTAAAGCGATATTTCTCTAATCCGCTGCTAATTTCGCTAAATTCTACGTCTTCTTCCAGACAAACTCGCAAATGTTCGGCTTTACGATTTTCTATGTCACTAGAGGCATTAACAGGGGGGAGAGTGGTCATAGGTGAGGATGACGATCGCTACACAGTTGACTATACAGGATATTGAGTCAATTGTTCCAGTTGTTAACGAAGGCGGTGGTTGGTCGTCAGCAATGGAAACAAATTCAGCCATAGGAGCGATCGATCTTTTTGTCCTTTGTGTCTTTGTGGTTCTTTCCACGCGCTATATTAGATTAACAAGTCAAATAAATCAAGAGAAAGAGCTAAAAGATTGGCAACAGATTAACTGGTTCGTGTATGCTTTGAGATGGTCATAATCTGAGATTTATTTTTACCCATCAGGTGATTGGCTACGACATGATCAATAGGCCGCCCGTTAGTTTAATCCGTTGCTGCTACGAATGCCTGGGGAAGATTAGCTAATAAGCGATCGCCCCGATCTGAAAATTCCCGCTCGATTTTCCTATTGCTTCGGTTGAAAATTGACCATGACTCTTATCTCTTCTAAATCCCTCACTTTACCGGAATTTCTCTCGCTAACCGATGCCGATGGCGATATTACCTATGAATTAGTCGATGGAGAAGCGATCGCAAAAATGTCACCGAAATTCTTTCATTCTCGTTTAACTCTGGCTTTATCTTCTATACTCGATCACTGGAATCAAGGACGGGGAGAGGTGGGAATCGAATGGGCGATCGTCCTAAGCAAAAACGATCGAGATTGGTGTCCCGTTCCCGATCTCCTCTACATTTCCTTGGAAAGGTTAGGAGATATTACCCTCACCGATGAAGCTTGTCCCGTTCCCCCGGAATTAGTCATCGAAATTATTTCTCCCGAACAATCCTTCAGCAGCCTGAGCGAAAAAGCCGTGGACTACCTAAAAGCGGGAGTCAGTCGCGTCTGGATCGTCGATCCCCGGGCCAAGCAGATCACAATTTTCTATCCCGATGCGCCCCCGGCGATTAAAAAAGGCGATGACGAGATTAGCGATATTCTCCTCCCCGATTTAACCCTAACCCCCGGACAAATTTTTGCCAAGGCCCGATTAAGTTAATGCCCTACACCCCGCGATCGATTCCACCTTCTGCGAACACCTGTACTGATTAACGGCAGCGGATAGATTAGAACGGATTAAAAAGTTAACGAAAACAGGAACGATCAAAAACCCTAAAAGTCAACCCCTAGGCATAGCGTTTACGGTTTTAACATTCTTGTAATGTTTCGCTCATGATCATTTTGGGAGCAGTTTTATGGAGCGATCGCTCTAAGCTGCTGTAGAATTAGTTTAACAAAAGTGAGATGCAGCCAAAGACTTGCAGTTAAATAATTGGATGGCGACCTAAAAACATGAGTGAATTAACTATTCGTCCCGCTAAAATTACTGGTGTCATCCCGGATTCGATCGCCGCCGAGGTAGGTTTTGAAATTGGGGATGCGCTCGTCTCTATCAATGGTAATCGTCCCCGGGACTTAATCGATTATCAATTTTTATGTGCCGATGAATTTTTAACCCTAGAAGTGCTTGATAGTCAGGGCAAAACTCACCGGATAGACATCGAAAAAGATTATCATGAAGACTTAGGTTTAGAGTTTGAAACTGCCCTTTTTGATGGCTTAATTCAGTGTAATAATAAATGTCCTTTTTGCTTTATCGATCAACAACCAGAGGGCAAAAGAGAAACTTTATACCATAAAGATGATGACTATCGTTTAAGTTTTCTCTATGGCAGTTATTTAACCTTAACTAATCTCACATCAAAAGAATGGCAGCGGATCGAAAAGATGCACATCTCACCGCTTTTTGTATCCGTTCATGCCACGGAACCAGATCTGAGGATTCGTCTCTTAAAAAATCCCCGCGCTGGTCAAATTTTAGACCATTTAAAATGGCTACAAGCGAGACAATTACAAATTCACGCCCAAGTGGTAGTTTGTCCCAATATTAATGATGGAATTCATCTGCAAAGAACCCTATTAGATTTGGTTTCTTTTCATCGGGGGGATATTCCCTGTGTGGAGTCGGTTGCCGTGGTTCCCGTGGGATTAACCCGCTTTCGTCCCCAAGAAGATGAATTAATTCCCGTTAGCCAAGAAAAGGCGCGAGAAGTGATTGAACAAGTCCAAATTTTACAGAAAAAATTTCGCCAAGAATTTGGCAGTAATGTGGTGTGGTTAGCCGATGAATGGTTTTTAATTGCCCGAGTCGATTTACCACCCCAATCTCACTACGAAGACTATCCCCAAATCGGTAACGGAGTTGGCTCAATTCGTCAATTTATTAGGGATTTTCAGAAGACAGCCAAGAAGTTATTACCTGCTCAAATTACTCCGTATAGACGGTTGATATGGGTAGTGGGAAATGCGGTAGAACAAGCTTTTCAACCCCTAGTTAAACAGTTAAATAAGGTGCAGGGTTTAACCGTGGAATTAGTGGCTTTAAATAGTGATTATTGGGGACAGGAAATCACGGTTACGGGTTTATTAACTGGCCAAGATATTCTCAAAGGATTACAAGGTAAAAATCTTGGGGATGGGGTTTTATTACCCTCCCTCATGCTCAAGCATGGGGAAGCGGTATTTTTAGATGATCTAACCCTAGAAACTGTTATTAATCAGTTAGGAGTCCCTATTTATCCAATCCTAGGAGTGGAGGAATTAATTAAAACTTGTCTGACGCTCAATAGACCTCTACCTAAGTAATATAGGACTTACGCATTGACAGAATTTCCGTAGTATGCCTTTGAACTTCAGACTATGGCTTCCAAGTTATTGAGGTCAAGGAAGTTGGATGCTAAATTATTGACAATAAAAGAGCGGATGACCTCAGTAAATAACTCCCTTTGTCAGGAATACCAATTAACA
>NZ_JAPZSO010000111.1:0-20014 GCF_027531715.1 Microcystis sp. LE19-8.1F
TCCTATCAAGAAACATGGTCGCCGAGCAAAAAGCCTCTTTCGGCTAGGTTTAGACCACCTTCGTCATCTTATTCTCAATCCTTCATTACCTAACTTTTCTCTTTTTCTCCAGTCCTTACATTTTTTGTCCTGTACTTAGAGCAACCATAGTTTTAAGCAAGGGAATATGTGTTATTATATTCTACTAGAATTTATTTAATAGCTTCAATATAAATAGAGTCAGGTTTATAAATGCTGTGATCAGGTTCGGTATTGAGATTAAATGCTGTCCATTTAAAAATATAGCTTTCGTGGGCAGTACGTTGTATAATTTGGGTAAATACTAATTTTTGTAGTTCTTGTTCGAGGAAATAGCGATCGCTAATTAGTTTGCTATTTGTTATTAGAGTTGGTGCGGAGAAATGGGAAAAAGTAACCAGAGAAATATCTCGATTACGCAATAATAGTAAGGTAAATCTTAGCAAAATAATAGAAGATGACACCAGAGATTCAACTAAGTATTTGTATTCCAGCTTATAATCGTCCTGATTGGCTAAAACGGGGGATCAATTCAATTATTTCTCAGGGAATTGTTGAGCAAATAGAGATTATTATTTCTGATGATTCTACCGATGAACGATGCAAAAAAGTAGTTCAAGAACTTTTAATAAATTGGTCTGGACAATGGCAATATCAAGCGAATAAACCTAGTTTAGGCATGGCAGAAAACTGGAATTATTCTCTTAAATTAGCTCAAGGTAAATACGTTTTAGTTCTCCATGATGATGATTTTTTATATTCTGAATCTTTGCAAAATATATTGACAAAGATCAGTGATTGTGATAGAGCAGTGATGCTGTTTGGGGTGGCGGTGGTAGATGAGCAAGAAAAAGTCTTAAAACGACAACTAAACGAAGGTTATTTAGTCCCGAAAGCAGCTTTAATTAAACTTTTGTCAAATTCGTCTTTTGTCAGATTTCCTGCTATGGTGATTCAGCGTCAGGTATTTAAAGAAGTAGGATTTTTTAATGCTGCTTTGGGGGAACCCACAGACATTGATATGTGGATACGTCTCTTTAGTCGTTATGGGGTTTTATGTGTACCTACTATCACTTGTGCTTATACGGTACATTCACAAGCTTTAACTATGGGAGTTTTTAATCAAACAACAATTAGAAGACTACTAGAGATTTTTTCGAGAGTTACAGATGTGTTAAATCCGCAGGAATTAGACAGATGTAAAGGAAAATTTTTTCATCAATTTATTCTCGCTGGTGCTTTTCGGATGTTGCGAAGGAAAAATTTAACCGAGTTTCGTCGGGTGATGGAGTTATTTAATTTACCAGAATTGCAGGGTTTAGATTGTCCTTTAAAGTGGTTATTTTTTCGCTGGGTATTTGGTATTTTATCGAAGTTATTGCCAAGTTTTTCCTAGTTTGCCACGAAATCCGTCGTAGGTTCCTTTTAGACAAGCCCAGATTTTTAGTAATGTTTGTGAGCGTTCATAAAAGATAATCTTGATTAAAATAATTGCCAAAAATTTGAAGCGCCGCAGCACTGATCTAGCTAAGTTACCATTAAGACTAGCTAAACGAGTTTCTATAAAAGTATGATTTCTACACATATAATAGTAGCGAAGAGCGGAGTAGTTATAAATCATTACCTCTCTTTTTCTAAAAATCGCTTTGTCTGGTCTAGAATTACCAAATCGATGTTTTATAATTGCATCTTTTACAACGTAAATTTTATAATTTTTATCCAGAAACTTCAAGCAATAATCCCAATCCACGGCATCAATAAAAAAACCTTCTTCTGGTAAATCTACTTTTTTAGCCGCTGATAGTGATACGAGAGAACCTGATGTAATAACAGCATCACATTCATAAGTGTTTAACTGATTCTTGCTGTCATTTGTTTCGATAAATTTATACTTATCAAAAACAATTCCATGCCAAACCTGTCCAGTAATATCATCGATCGGGAGAGGTGCAATTATGCCAATTTGTTGACCAGATTTTGTGAAGTTGTCATAGTTGTTAAGTAATTTTTCTAAAACATCTGGTAAGGGCTGACTATCCTGATCAAATGTCCACAAGAAATCATATCCTTCAGCAATTGCTTTTTTAATTCCAATTTTTAAACCGCCAGAAATTCCGATATTTTCAGGATGATGATCTATCGTAATTTTATTCTCTTCTTTTTCTAAGGTTATCGGTTGAGATGAATTATCAATGATATGTATTTTTTCAATAGGATAGGTCTGTTGTCCTAGTGCAAAAATACAATTATTAACTGCTTCTAAGTCATTATATGACGTTATGTAAGCACATACTTTATACATAGAATATTAACTCCTTAGAGATTTTTATTTTCAATTATTTACTATTATTAAATATCGAGTCTTTATTTCTGAGAAATTGTACAAAATTTTTCAAACCCATTTCTTTGAGTAGAGCTTGTGCCATACGAATTTTGGTCAGCAAACTTTTTTGTTGTTCTTTTTTATGGTTGACTTTAAGTGGATATCTTTCAGAGTATCTTGTAAAGGCAAAACTTTTTTTAGGAGGAGTAGTAACTGGAGGTCGATTGTAATGGCTGATTTCAATAAATATTCCTATTTCTGCAACTATATTAATATAGTGCTTAATAGCGAAATCTAGAGAGATACCGTTTTCATGGAGTTCTAAGATTGTACTTGGATGAACAACATAGACTATTTCTCTGAGTGTCCATCTAGCTTGAAAAATTTCTTCCCAAATTTCTGGATATTTCCAGCACAAATGTAGATAAAGTTCTTCTGTAAAGTAAAACTTATGTCCAAAAATAAAAGCATCATTTGTCCATGCGTAGGGAGTCCATATTTCTAATTCCGCTCCATTTTTTGCAACTCTGCTGACTTCTTGAAATACTTGTCCAGGATTATCAATATGCTCCAAAAAATGTGATGAATAAATATACTCAACACTTTGATCTGGAAAGGGTAGAGGCTGATTTTGTATATCTAATACATAATCTACCCCGTCTGCTTTTTCTATATCGATACCAATTGTTCCCTCTTTTTTAGAATTACCACATCCTAAGTCTAGTCTGAAGTTGCCGTCTTTTTTTATTTCCTCACCGTTCATTTTGGTTCTCCTAGTATATAGTATTTAGTCTTGAGAAGATAATATGTACTTAACAATCCTACACTTAAGTTTTAATTTTTATATTTCTAAAAAACATCCAAGCTTTATAAAAAACACTCGATTTGAAAAACTTAAATTCTTCATTTAGATTTTGATCGCTAAAGATTTCATAATTTCCAGAGATTTTGATTAAATCAGTGTAATTAAGTTTTTGTTTTATCAATTCGTGATCAATAAAATTTGACTTACTTAGTAAATCATACATTATATTGATACCTAAATAATTAATCGAACTGATTTTACTTTGCAAACACAAATTTGCCATTAGGTAATAACCCAATATATCAAAATCATTTGAGTAATGTTTAGACCATTCTTTGGGAATAGCTTCGGGAAAAACTTTTTCTAAATTGTCTAAAATTGACGAGTTTAAATACTGTTGAAAAACCATAGGATATTCTATATACATTCTTCTCCTAGATTCGGTAGTATAAGCACTTGCATTAGCTTCATTATCCCGGAGGCGAAATTTGATTAATTTTTCTGGCAGAATAAAAATTTCATATTTCTGACATAATCTAATCCAAAACTCAAAATCTGGTAATTGTGCCAGTCTGGGATCGTACAAACCAATATCATCGTAACACTCTTTACGAATTAATATACTGGGATGGCATAAACAGTTACCATGATAGAAAAAATAATTTAACCACTCAAATCGAGTTCTATTCTCTCTATCAAAATTTTCATAATTAACTATGGTCAAAACTTGACTATTTTCTCCTATAAACTGAGCTTGACTAAACACTGCTCCAATATTAGGACTTTCATCCAAAAATTTAACTTGTACCTCCAATTTTTGAGGCTTAAAAACGTCATCCGAATTTAAAAGAGAGATGAATTCTCCTTGAGCATTCTGAATACAATGATTGGCAGCTACAACAGCACCCTGATTTTGAGAAAAACAAAATAGTTTGATGCGAGGATCAGTAAACTGTTTAATTATGTCCACCGTGCGATCTTTTGAACCATCATCGGTGATAATAATCTCAAAGTCTTGGTAGGTTTGATCTAGTACGCTTTGAATAGACTCAGCAACGTACTTTTCATGATTGTAGGAAGGAATAATAACTGAAACTCTTGGCATATTAGGGTTTAATCGGTTGAGGTTCTGGCAAAAGAGCTATTTCTTGGATTTTCTGATTAAGAAGTTTTGCATTAGCGATCGATAGTTGCAGTACACGACAAATTTGGCGAATTTCTGTCTCAGCAATGGATGTTCCCGTTGGTAGAATTAGAATTTTTTGAGTTAATTTCTCTGTTTCAGGTAGTAGTAAACCTGCATGAGGAAAATAAGAGCGGTAGGGTTCCATACGATGACAACCAGGATAAAAATAGCGCCGGGCAATGATGTTTTCTGCATGAAGTATTTTCAGTAAATTATCTCGACTAACTCCTGTAATATCTTCCTCGACTTCTAAGACAATATATTGATAATTACATTTTTCAGACCCATTATAAGGTAAAAGGGAAACTCCCGCAATATTTTCTAGTTCCTGCTGATAGGTTTTATAGTTACGATAGTTAACTTCGATAAACTCGTCCATACTCTCTAGGGAGGTGACTCCCATAGCGGCGGCAATTTCGCTCATTTTACCGTTAGTGCCGATATAAACGACGTTATCGTAACCCGCAAAACCAAAGTTTTTCATCAGGCGAATTTTTTGGGCTAATTCATCATTATTAGTAGCGATCGCTCCTCCTTCAAAGGTATTAATAAACTTGGTTGCATGAAAACTAAATACTTCAGCGTCGCCGAAGTTACCAATCATTTGTCCGTTATAGGAACAACCAAAGGCGTGAGAAGCATCGAATAGCAGCTTTAATTGATGTTTTTGAGCGATTTCAGTTAAATTATCCACATCGCAAGCTTGCCCCCACAGATGAACCCCAATAATACCTGTGGTGCGAGGAGTGATCATTGCTTCGACTCGATAGGGATTGAGAGTGTGATTTTTCGGATCGATATCACAAAAAACAGGGGTTATCTCTTGCCATTGTAGTGCGTGGGCAGTAGCGATAAAGGTAAAGGAAGGAACGATAACTTCTCCTTTGAGATCACAGGCGCGGATCGCTAATTCTAGAGCAATAGTTCCGTTAGAAGTAGCTATACAGTGTTTAACTCCTAAATGTTCCGCCAGACGACTTTCAAATTCTTGAACGTAGCGACCATTATTACTTAACCATTTGCGATCAAGTAGATCATTTATTCTCTCTAGCAAATTTTCCCGATTACCAATATTAGGACGACCCACATGAAGCGGTTCAGAAAAGGATGGACTTCCGCCAAAAATAGCCAAATCATCGAGATTACTTTTGCTTGAATGCGTTTGAGTGACCATAGGGTTTTAGTTTTTTGCCATAGGCTTATTTTTAAAATGCCCATTTTTGTTAGTCAAGTTATCAAAATCCAAAAAATCATCTCATTTATATTAAAACTACTCAGGTAAAGCTCTTAATAAAACTTCAAAAGGTTTTGTACCCAACTCAATTTCTAGCCCTGTGTATCCTTCAAAAGTTAAACAGCGAATTAGTTTTATTAAGTCTTTGCCTCTCATATCCTGCCAGTTTGACTGTGTTTTTATATAAAAAAACTCTTTTTTACTATGATAGGTTCCTAGTTCAAGTTGAGGAAATGATGGTAATGTTTCTTCGTTAACTATTTTATACCAATATCGCTCAAAAAGTTTTTTCTCTGCTTCTCTAACTCTTTTAAATAAAGAGCCGCCCGTATCAATATCGTCATATTCTACTTGCATTCTTTCAATAATATTACCTTGATCTATCTTTTCATTTATTTCATGTAATGTTGCTCCTGCTGGTGTATTTTCCCATAAAGCCCAAAAAATCGGGTAATATCCCCTCCCGTATGGTAAGAAAGCAGGGTGTAAATTATAAATTTTTTTGTACTTTACCAAAATATGACTTTGAATAATTATTGGATAATGCACGGAAACACCGAAGTCGGATGAATTTATTTCTAGTGTATTCACATTTTTATCGCAAAGATTAAATCCCTTCATTATGGCGTATCTAGCTATTGATACATCAACAGTAAATATCTGCTCTACTTCGTGTTGTGATACTCGATCTAATACCCATAAACCTAAGTCACCTCCCAAATACAAATCAACTTTTTTCATCATCAACACCCACTCAATTACACATATTTTTTTAAACTATTTACACGCCTCACAGATTAATATTGAATCTCTGCGAGTTTCTAGATTTCTTAGTTCAGGTATTTCACTGCATCCCCATTCTACATCTCTGATTTTCTCAAATCCTGCTTCCTGCAGCCTTCGATGTAATTCTTCACGATCATATAGCCATTTATGACCCCACCAGCGAAAGGCGATATTAATCATCTCGGCGCGTGTTTTGATAAACTCGTGACCCTTCCAAGTTAACCAATCTTGATCTTGCCAGTTATCTGAGCAATATTTATTAATCGTATACTCCAGAGATGGCATAGCAATTCGTAAAACTCCATTAGGTACAAGAACTCGATAACAGTCTTTTAAAAAAATCATAGCTTCTTTAACTGACAAATGTTCTAGAAAATGTTCGTTATAAATAAAACTACAAGAATTTTTCTCAGCAAAAGGAAAGCCCTGATCAACCGTCCAGACTATATCCGTTACTTCATTGATTTTTTCTAGATCAATATTAATCCATTCATTTAATTTTATAGATCCACAACCAACATGAAATTTGTAAGGTTTTTCAAAATTGACTAAACACAATTTTGCCTGTTGTAATTTGACATAACGTGAAGCTTTTCGAGTTATTTTACCAGTGCTTGTGACTATTTTATTAATCATAATCATTTCTTATTTTTCTTAAATTAACTTAAACTACTTACCATATCTAAACGCCAATCTAACTGAGGACGAATGGCCCCAATCCATTTACCATACCAATTTCCTTGCCGATCAACATCTTTGACTTCAAAAGTTAAAATATCACTAATATCTAAAATTGCGATTGATGTATCTCTAACTATTAATAACCTTATTCTGTAAATTCCATCGTTTAATAAATTTTTAGGAATAGTAAGAATTCCTCTGATTAAACCCTGAGAAAAGTTTTGCGATGCTGAAATAGTATTAAATATACAAACCTCTTCTAAATTGTAAATAACAACACTTAAATTTAAATCGATTTCTTGCAAGAAATTCCAACACTCAAAAATAATTTTTATCGGTGTAGCTACAGTGATGGCATCTAGAGAATTTTCTAGATCAGGATATACAGCTACTCGATGGATTTTAACTTTATCGTTGCCTGGTGCTTCTTGTAAATCATCCCAAACCCTTTCAGTATTATTTATGTAACCAGTTTGAAGATAGCCAAAAGTTACTTGATCAATTGCACCTGTCTTAATTATTTTACCTTGATTTAACCAAATACCCTTTTGACATAAACTCTGAACTGCTGCCATATTATGACTAACAAATAAAACCGTTCTCCCCTCCTTGCTGGCCACATCACCCATCTTGCCTAAACACTTTTTTTGAAAAGCCGCATCACCCACCGCTAAGACTTCATCTACTACTAAAATCTCCGGTTCTAGGTGTGCCGCCACCGCAAAAGCCAAACGGACATACATCCCCGAAGAATAGCGCTTAACCGGAGTATCGAGGAACTTTTCCACCTCGGCAAACGCCACTATCTCATCGAACTTGCGATCGATTTCTTGCCGCATCATCCCCAACACCGCACCATTGAGATAGATATTTTCCCTTCCCGTCAACTCTGGGTGAAAACCCGTCCCCACCTCCAATAAACTCGCTACCCGTCCCTTTAAGCGGACTCGTCCGGTGGTTGGTTCCGTAATCCGGCTGAGAATCTTTAAAAGAGTCGATTTTCCCGCACCATTGCGGCCGATAATTCCCACCACTTCGCCGCGCTTGACTTGAAAAGAGACATCCTTCAGCGCCCAAAATTCCTCCTTAGTCTCGGTTTTTTTGCCACCGAAACCCTTTAACACCGATTTTACCCCCTGGGCAATCACATCGCGCAAAGCAGTGTACTTCTCTCGTTCCTGTTGATGGTCGAGAACATAGCGCTTACCCAAATTTTCCACCTCGATGATTGTGTCCGTCATGATCGCAGGGAAAATACTACCATGTTATTAGTTTACACCCCTAAGATACCCAAGCGCTCGGCAAAACTATCACCTCTGGCAGAAAAGATTTATTTTTAAGTGTTTTCACCGAAAATTATTAGGTAAGAATATACTGAGAAGATATGAAGGCTCAAACAATTTAACAACAATCATGAAAACTCCGACGCGTATCACTTTTAATCCAGAAGTCATGGGAGGTAAACCCTGTATTCGTGGTTTGCGAGTCACTGTGGGAACCCTAGTGGGATTAATCGCTGCTGGTTACTCCAAAGAGGAGATTATTAACGCTTATCCCTATCTAGAATTAGCTGATATTGATGAAGCGCTTACCTATGCTGCTTGGCGAGTAGAAGAAGTGGAAATTCCCCTATCTTTGCCATGAAAATTATCATTGATATGAATCTCACCCCTGAGTGGGTAACGGTGTTGGCAAAATACGATATTCAAGCAGTTCATTGGTCAATGGTAGGCGATCCTCGCGCTCCAGATCATGACATAATGGAATGGGCAAAAATCAACGATTATATTGTCTTTACTAGCGAGTCACCGTGAGAACCTAACTAAAAAAATTTATGAACACACCCGAATTAGCCATTGCTACCGTTGGTTTAACCAAACAATTTGACCGCCATGGGGCTGTTAATCAAGTGGATTTACAGATTGAAGCGGGGGAAGTTTACGGGTTAATCGGTCCAAATGGAGCAGGAAAAACCACTTTAATTAGAATGTTAGCGGCAGCGGAAGAACCGACAACGGGAGAAATATATCTGCACGGAGAACGTCTTTTAAGAGATGAGAGTAATCCCCGTCTCAAAAGAAATTTAGGTTATCTACCCGATAATTTTCCCCTCTACGATGACCTAAATGTCTGGAATTATCTGGATTATTTTGCCCGTCTTTATCATATCCCTCGCTCCCAACGTCATCGCCGCATTTATGAGGTTCTAGAACTGGTACAATTAACCAGTAAAAGCCATAATTCGATCGCTACTTTGTCCCGGGGGATGAAACAACGTTTAAGTTTAGCCCGAACGATTATCCATGAACCTTTAATTTTACTTCTCGATGAACCGGTTTCTGGATTAGACCCGATCGCTCGCCTACAATTTCGTGAGATTATTAAAGTCTTACAATCGGCAGGTATGACTATTTTAATTTCCTCCCATGTCCTTAGTGATTTAGCGGAACTTTGTACTTCTGTGGGTATAATGGAATTAGGTTATCTAGTGGAAAGTACCTCTTTAGAGGAATTAAATCAACGTCTAGCCGGCCAATACTTGCAGATTACGACTCTAGGCAATTTAGAAGCCTTAGAAACCGCTCTTAAACAATGTGTTTTTGTGGAAAGTTGGCAAAGAATTATTAATACTAATACTCTCCGGGTTAAATTTACGGGAACCCTAGAAGATAGTGCCGAATTGTTGAAATCTTTAGTGGTTTCTGGTCTGACCTTAAGCGAGTTTTATACTTGCTGCGAAGATTTAGAAACTATTTTCCTAAAACTGGGACATCGACAGGCATCCTAAGGGGAAATATTAACTTTCAAATCTAGGATAGTAACTTTTCGACTAATTTAATTTGCTCCTGACTAAAACCCGCTTCCTTCAGGTGTGCCAGAAACCATTTTTCTCGATAACGACCGTCTAAATCCCTAGCCTTTTTGTAGGTATCCCGCGCTTTTTTAATATCACCTTGATCTAAATAGACCATTGCCAAAGCCACAAGAGGATGGGGATTATTCGGCTCTAATGTAACTGCTTTTTCAGCGTTAGTAATAGCTGAATCAAAATCGTTTAAGCGATGATAGGCGAGGGATAAATTATAGTAGGCGATTTCATTATCTGGTTTTAAATTAGCGGCTTTAGTATGAGTGAATACGGCTTTTTCAAGATGACCACCGACAAGATAAACGATTCCCAAAGCATTATAAGCATCCACATGATCGGGGGCAATTTTAATCGTTTCCTCTAGGGTTGTTTGTGCCGCTAAAGGTTGTTTAGCTAGGTGTTGTGTCCATCCTAAAATTACTCTCCCGTCCAGATGATTGGGGTTTAACTGTACCGATTTTTTTAAAGCTTCAATACTTTTGATAAAATCTCCCTGTTGACGATACTGTAATCCCAATTGACGATAACGATTAGCGGCCTTAATGTCTGATGCGGAAATAATCGGACTGGGAGAAGGAGAAGCGATCATCTCGGCCGTAGGTTCTTTTTTAATAGGAGAGGGAGGACTACAGCCCCAAAAAACCGGGGAACTAAAGATGATCGAGATAGTCAGGAGTCGATAACTATTCATGGGACAATTAATATCAGTCCAATTGTTAAGGGTGTCATCAAATTATGAATTATTCCCCTGAATCCGTGCAACGGCTGCTCGATTCCGATGATTATGGCGATCGCTTATCGGGAGTTAATCAACTGCGTTATTTGGCCCCAGAAATCGCCTTCGAGATGTTACAGCCTTTAATTAACGATAGTAACGCTAGGGTGCGTTATTCGGCGGTAAGTCAGTTAGATATCCTCGGTCGTCAGAATCCTGATCTGACCTTAACTATTCTACGCGATCGCTTGTTGCACGATCCCGAAGCAGACGTGAAAGCAGCCGCGGCCGATGCGATCGGGGGGTTAAAATTAACGGCAGCCTACGATGATCTGGTGGCTGTCTATCAACAATCCTCCGACTGGTTAATTCAATTTAGCATTGTGGCCGCTTTGGGCGAATTGGGGGAACCCCGGGGCTTTGAACTGCTCGAAATCGCCCTTAACTCCGATAATGAATTGATAAAAACGGCCGCCGTTAGTGCTTTTGGGGAACTAGGCGACCCTCGCGCCGTCTCTTTACTTGTTCCCTTGGCTAGTGATGATGACTGGCAACTGCGCTATCGTCTCGCTCAAGCTTTAGGTCGCTTAGGGGGGCAAGATGCGATCGCTGTTTTGACCCAGTTAACCGGCGACAAAAGCGCCCAAGTCGCCCAAGAGGCCCGCAATAATCTCGTCCAAGGGTGATGCAGAATAGTTGATTTTTGTCAATACTATTTACAATAAACTTTAATTAAGAATCGTTAACAAAGGTAAAGCGATGAAACAATTTACCCGTTTAATCTTGCTCATCGGTCTTCTCGCGGGGGGCTGTTTCTCTGCCTCAATTGCGATCGCCGATAATCCGGGGGGGGCAATCGTGAGCAAGGATTCACAGGTTAACGAACTACTGCGTCAAGCGCGGCAATTGGTCAAAAATGGCAATTATGGGGAAGCTATAGCCGTTTACGAGCAGGCTGCCGCCCTTGATGGCAATAATGCCAAAATTTTCTCCGGGATCGGCTTTTTACAAACGCGGCAAGGGGATTATAGCGCCGCCGCCCAAGCATACCAAAAAGCTTTAAGTCTCGATCCGAGTAATCCCGACTTTTTCCATGCTCTCGGTTATAGTTTGGCTAATATCGGCGATTATGACAATGCAGCCACCGCTTACTACTACGCTATCCAAATAGAACCGAAAAACGTCCAACACTACCTCGGTTTAGGGGTGGTATTATTACGGCAAAAAAACTATGCAAAAGCGGGCGAAGTTTACCAATGGGTTTTAGCTCTCGACCCCAATAATCAGCAAGCCCACGAAATCATGGGTAAAGCCTTGATCGAACAGAATAAAAGCAGCGAAGCCCTCGATTTTCTCCAAAAATCCCTGCAAAGATTCCCTAACAATAGTGAATTAAGATTGCAACTAGCCAGCCTTTTGCTTAAACAGGGCGATTTAAATGGCGGAACCCAGATTTTAAAAGAAATAGAACGACAAAGTGCAGGAAATTTTTTAATTCAGCTAAAAATAGGGATTTTACTCGAAAAACAAGAGCGTTTTGACGAGGCTCTCCCCTTTTATCGTCGGGCTGTTTTCCTGCAGCCCCAATCTTTGGAAGCACAAGCGGGAATCGGTCGCATCCATCTGGCCAGAAAAGATTATCTTGGAGCAATTATCGCCTATCAAGATTTGGCCAAAATCGCCCCCAATAACGCCGATGTCTATCTTAATCTCGGTCGGGCCTACGCGGGTCGGGGACGAAAAAGAGAAGCGGAGGAAGCTTTTAAGCAAGCGCGAGCGGTTTATGTCCTGAAAAATAATCAATCCGGCCTGGAGGAAGTGGATGCCCTGCTGAAGAAATTGCTTGAGTGAGCCCAGATCAGTGATCAGTTATCAGTGATCAGTTATCAGTGATAACTGATCACTGATGCGATCACGGCAAGAGGCTCCTTTCTCCCAACTCCAGTGCAGTCTTCAGGAGTGATAAGCTGTACTGAATTTAAACTGCATATTGGAAATTTTAGTACAAATGCTCAAACTTCCCCTCCCTGCTCGCTGCTCCCAACTCCGGTGCAGTCTCAACGAGTAATCCAGACTGATTATCTATTGCCCCTTTTGCCCCTTGCATGAGTGCCTGTCCTCATAAATAGCCCATACTCAAAGGATTTAGTATGATTTAGACAGTCAACAGTTTATTACCACTCGATCGGCAGCCAGGATCTTCTCGACTTTGTGTGAGAATTTTTGCTTATGGAATCCTGAAGTGCTTATGGGGCAAGACTTTTAGGACTATTTCACTTATGGTGAGCAGCAGAAGTTATTCAAAGAGGGCGAAGGCAAGGAAGTGGTCACTGATAACTGAAAAGGCTGAGGACTGACGTTCAAAAAGATCGCACTTAATTACAGTACGACCGCTTTTAATTATCGATTTTTAAGTAGCGAATTTCTCAGTCAGATTCCTACTTTAATAATTTGCGTTGCAAAACTGAACCTGCACCCAAAGCACTAATGGCGATCAAACCCATTACAGACGTGGGTTCGGGAACCGTAGTTGTGGGAGCTAGGGTAATTTTAATGTCATCGAAGACAATTTGATTGACAGTACCACCAAAGTCAACGGATTTAGCAATTCCATTAAATGCCAACCCTGGCAACCCATCAGCAGATTTAAAAGGACAAAAATTCTTACTGTTACAGCCGGGCACCGACGCACCATTAGGAGTCAAGGGTAGATTAATTGAACCCAGCAGGTTTCCTGTAGCATTCAGTCCATCATATATTTTCACAACACCGGGTTGGAAGGGGGCAGAGTAGAAAAAAGAGAACCCGGTAAACCCTTTCGCAACATTCATGGTACTTGCGGAGCCACTCAGGAAAAAGGCACCCGTCACTGGGGTAGGTAAACCTCCAATATTACTACCAGGAGCGCCTTGAACAATTGCTAAAGAATTAGGACTGAAGCTGACACCGTAGTTAATACCGGAAGAACCCTGGCTACCCGTACCACCGTTGTAAAAGTTAAGAATTTGCTCTGTATCTTTCAGTCCCTCAAAATCAAGAAGGATTGTCTGGGCATTAGCTCTATCAACGGCTAAAACACAGGTGGAAAGAGCCACTCCAGAAGCGATTAGTGACAATTTCTTTATTGGGCTTGAATTCTTCATAACTTACCAAGTTCAAATTCAATTTATTTCAACGGTTAAAGAAAAATATTTGAGGACTTGTTCTGCCCTACAAAATAATTCTTGACCTAACCCTAAGTCTAGACACTGCAATTTTAAAAGTCAAGCCGTTTTATGTGTTTTTTTGTTGAAGGTTAAATCTTTTTTTGGGGAGATTTGATCAAAAAAAATCGCTGAAAATCGCTGAAAATCGCTGAAAATTGAGAATTTTAGCACAAGTACTCAAACTGCCTCTCCCTGATTTGGCACTCATAGACAATCTTAAGAAATAATTTAGATAGTCAACAGAATATCTTCTCAATCTTGTCGTCAAGGAAACGCAGAAAATCACCCCTTTTTTGTTAAGATTAGTTCCAAACAACATTTCGCACATCTTCATATACTTTTATATATTTTTACATTCCCCAAGATGTTTTGACGAAAACTTTCATTGTATAAACTACTATTAAGAACATTTTCAATAATTGATTTTTTCTAAAAAAAAGTTTACAATTCTTCACCTTGATAAAAATCCATCATTGTAGCTATAGTCCTTACTGGCAATGGGTTGTCAGCAATATATTAGTAAAAATTATCAATTGAATGTTAAGAAGTGCGGAAAGTGGGTTACAAAACTTTAAGTAGTCGTGCAAAATTAATTTCCTAGTCGAGACAGGAGACAGGCTTCGGCCGTGAGCTTTTGCGTTCGACAAAAGCTCACGCCGAGGTCCGAACGGAGACAGGAGACGGTCGTCAGGAGACGGGAGACGGGAGACGGGAGACGGGAGACGGGAGACAGCTATTAGGGATCGGATTTGAGTTTTCAGTTCACTGTTTCCTCACACCAGAAGTCTGACGGAGTAGTGGCTTAGATGTGTAATTAATTTTGCTTAGGTACTTACTAGATATCCGCCTTTTCAGTCACCAGTCACCAGTCACCAGCCACCACTATTCATACTAAGTCCTGTTTAAAAGGTATAGGAAAGTGGGGAGTGGGAAGTGGGGTGTGGGAAGTGCGGAGCGGGGAGTGGGAACTGGAGAGTCGGGAGTATTTTCAGTGAACAGTAATCAGTGAACTGAAAACTCACATCTGGTAACTGATAGGCTCTTCTGGTTTCTGTGTGGAAACGAGGTCTATACTGATAGAATATCCGCAAAATAGCCCTAAAAGTCTTGCCCGATAAGCATTTCACGATTCCATAGGCAACAATTATCACACAAAGTCGAGAAGAGCCACTGATAACTGAATTCTGCCGTGAAAACCCGATCATAAAATATCCCTTAGGATGCGAGATTAACGCAGCTAAAATTAAAGCCTACTTATAGGATAACAACTTCTCAGCTAAAACCGATAAATTTAAACTATTTAAAATACGAGTTTTTATCGGTCGTTTTTCATCCCAAAATATCAAGGATGAATAAAATTCTTTTCCTAAAGAAGAATTGAGAAGCTGTAAGGTTTTTTGAGCGGTATCTAAATCATCGAAGCTTAAAAAGTAAACAGTATCATCGAAAATAACGGGTTGATTTTGATAGGGTAATATAAGGTTAAAATTTAGTTTTTTATAAAGTCCAGAAATGGCAATCTTAAAAGGAGAGAAGCTGTAAGAACCCACACCAAATATACAAAAGTCTGGCTGATTTTGATAAATTTTGCTCTTTCTATCCAGAAAATAATTTTTATGATTAACTAAATATTGCCAAGTTTTTGGTGCTATATCCCGTATATTTTCTGTAGATTCACCGATAAACTTCTGAGTTACCAAAATGTATTTATTGATAACCTCTAGGCGATTTTGTGCCACATCTGAACCTTTCAGGAGAGGATAAAGATAGGTGGTTTCAATATCAACGACTTCCTTTAAACCATTGACAAAAACTCCATTAACTAACTGTAATTCCATGACTTTTGAGCAATCATGTTTAATTCCTGAACGCCATTTTTCTTGAGGATGCTTATGGTACAAATATTTTAATCTAGTAAAAGAATTTAAATCTCTGACTAGGATATTATTTTGATAACCAATGCGCTGAAATTCTCCTTCCTCAAAACTATTGAAAACATCACAAAAGTAATTTTCCGAATGAGAATCAAATTGACAAAATAGAAGACAAGCATCTACATTTGCTTGAAAATATTTTTGAGTATTGATCGGATAAATTGCCGAGTAAACGAGATGAATTTTGTGAGTATAGATATAGTTTAAAATTTTTCTAGATACGGTTGTTTTACAGATAATTGCCAGATAAGCTGAACGTCGATCAAGACATTCGATGAGCTTAATTAACATCCACTCTGAAATATCAAAATTACTTGTTCCCATCATAGCATCTAAACCATGATAGCCTTGAAAGTTGCTTTTGTGAGGTAAATTTTTTCCGTTAATAAGTCCCTGTTTTGAGTTGGTTATCCAAGGCAGATTCCCCAAAAATAAAATATTTTCTGTCCATGGTTGAGTCAGAGAATACCAGTCACAATCAAAAAAATTCTTCTGTTCAACTTGTATTCTTTGATCTTGGGATATTTGCCGATCTTGATTAATCTGAGTGATATAATTAGGATTAATTTCAAAGCCGAGGATTTTTTCAGTTTGTTTAAAGGTAAGTGCGGCTGCTTTTAAAAAGTTACCTATACCACAAGTTGGCTCAATAATAACATCGGGTTTAACATGAATTTGCCATAATTTTTGACAAATCTTTTCGGTTAACTCCGGGGGAGTTTGAAAGTCTCCATATTCAATTTTAACCTGAGAAGCTTGCATGACTAATTCTCTCTATAAATGGCTATTAATCCTTCTTCTTGACCGGCAAGATCGATTACCCTAGTATATTGTAATCTCCATTGTCAGGCATTAGAAATAGTTAAAAAACCTTGTCCTGGGGGATGAACAAGAATTTCATCAGCTATATTGGCCGCTTCCATTTCATCAACAGGTAAGTTTTTATCTAAAATAAAAGCAATTAAATCATCTTTGTTTCCCTGATTGTTTAAGATATTGCGGATACCACGAGTCATCTGGAAATCGGCTGTTCTTTCGGCACTGACAAAAATTGTCCTGATAATTCTTAAACTGGCAGTACGATTTAGGCTATTATCTAACTTTTCATAAACAAAAATAATTAAGGAATATCCCAGTCCAAAAATTTTTTGTCTTGCGGATTTAAAAGGACAAGATGATTGAGGTTGTTTCATGCTTGTTACTTTGATATCTACTAACAAATCGGGAAAATCAATCCCACTAGCTGAATTACCGTCAAGAAAATTATATTTTTCCTTTAGATATAGTTTAAACTTTTGTTCTAAGTAAGTTCCGATCGCTTTACCATCTGTAACACCATAGAGTGAAGATTCTTGATGTTGAGATTCCAAAGCTGAGAAGACAGCTGCCTCGTCACATAACGATTCTTGGGTCAATCTTGCCATAGATAATACAGGGTTTAAAATCAACTCTAGCAGAAAAATTTATTTAAGTAAGTAAGCAAAATTAATATCGAGTCTGTTTTGACTTTGTGTTCTTTGCGTCTCTGTGGTTGATCCCTAACCCTTCTGGGATAACCCGATAGAAAAGTTTATGCTAGGCTAGATTTAACCGGACTACTCGGCTACTGCACGACAAAAAGATCGATCGCTCCGGTCTAAATTTTTAATTCCCGTAACTAATCCCTCGATACTATCAGGGTTTCATTTCGTGGCATGGAAAAAGGACTGCTGGTGAAATCCCCAAGCTTTAGCGAGGAGCGAGGTGGGAAATGCTTGGACTTGCTGGTTATAAGCTTGTACCGCCTGATTGTATCGCATCCGTTCCACCGCTAGGCGGTTCTCCGTGCCTGCCATTTCGTACTGGAGGTTGATATACAGTTGGCTAGACTGTAACTGCGGATTCGTTGCGGCATACTGGTGGAAACGTGCGATCGCCTGATCGATTTTGGCGATAGCAGCGGCTTTTTGTGCGGGGGTTAGTGCTTGCAAATATGCCTGACGGGATTGCACCAGCAAGGTGACTAAGGCTTTTTCCTGTTGAGCAGATGCTTGTGTGACGCTGACGAGATTAGGGATGAGATCGGCACGCCGCTGGAGTTGGTTTTCCACTTGCGCCCAGGCTGCATTTACTCTTGAGGCAGAACTCACTAGGGTATTATATGTCCACATTCCCGAAAGCGCAATCACCCCTATTATACCTACCCCCACAGATAGCAATCTCTGGCGTTGTTGTGTCGCCTTCCTCTGTCGCTCTAACTTTTGCTGGCGTTGCCTCTGAACTTCCCGAATTGCTTGTTGGATAAATTCAGCCGGAATCCGCACTTCTTTTGCAGCCTCTACTAATTCCGACTCGGCGAAGCTCTGGGTGTAATCAGCATAGTATCGCGAGGCAAGTTCTAGCACCTCTGGCACAATTTCTTCAGGAATGCGAATTTCTTTGTCGTTCATGGCTAATCTTAGAAAATTTCCCAGAGATTCACGGTGTTCGATCACAAACGGCCATTACCAACTGTCCCCAGCACCACCGCCGCCGCTATCTCCACCACCAAAACTACTGCCGCCGCTATCTCCACCACTAAAACTACTGCCGCCGCTATCTCCACCGCTAAAACTACTGCCGCCGCTATCTCCACCGCTAAAGCTACTACTACTGCTATCTCCACCACTAAAAATACTGCCGCTGCTAATTAGATAGAGGCTAATCCGATATATCAGGTAAAAAATAACCAAACCGCCGCCAATAGCAACACCTAACCACATCCAGAAATGTACTCCTCGGCTATTATTCTGGGGGGTATCTTGAGTCAACTCTTTACTCAAGGATGGTTCTAAGGAGACAATTATGGCTCTGGTCCCTGCCAAAGTCCCGCCATCAAAATCTTTTTGCCGGAAGCGCGGCGTTATCTGTGTCTTGATAATATTGCCAACTTTCCCATCGGGTAAAATCCCCTCTACTCCATATCCTGTCTCAATTTCCACGCGGCGGTCTTTGACTGAAATCAAAAATAGCACGCCGTTATCTTGGCCTTTTTTGCCAATTTTCCAATAGTTGAAAAGGTTGGTCGTAAACTCTTTAGGAGAGGCGGCGGGAGCAGTTTCCGGTACAGTTACCACTGCTATTTCCGCTCCGTTTTTGGCTTCTAACCGAGCGATCATCTGGTTCAGTTGGGTTTCTGTTTCCGGTTGAAGAATCTCGGCTTTATCTGTCACCCATCCCCCGGAAACCTGTCGAGGATTGGGTACTTCTTGAACCGTCAGAGCTAGGCCAGGACAAGGAACTAGGAAAAAAGCTACGCAGAGCGAAATGAGCCAAATAACTGGATGAGGTTTAACTACTAAAGCTTTCATGACTTTAACCTCCGGTGAGTAGATATTTGTGCCTTTCTGTTGTTGTGTGATGACAGAAAGGCACTCTCGAAACATCGTCCTGCTTCTATTATACTAGACTCCAGCTAAAAACCCTGCTCCCTCACTGACAAAAAATTTCTTCAAACCAATTAATAGCTCGATTTGCCAAAGCTTCTAGGGAATATTTTTGCTCGACTACTGCACGACAAAAATATCGATCGATCCGGTCTAAATTTTTAATTCCTGTAACTAATCCCTCGATACTATCAGGTTCAACTAAAAAACCAGTTTTTCCCTCTTCGATAATTTCTACTGGACCACCACGACGATAGGCAATTACGGGAACACCACAGGCTAAAGCTTCAATAGCCACGTTACCAAAAGCCTCAACCCAGCGCGGGGTCATCAACAGGCCAAAACAGTCGCCTAGCTCTTTTTGTAGGCTCCCGGTGGGCAAAAACCCGCGATAATCGACTAAATCGAAACTATAGTTATCCTGTAGATTTTGCCAGTAGAGAGGATCGGAAATATGACCGAAAACCCGTAAAGGGACACCTAACTGTTGACAAGCAGCGATCGCATCTTCTAAAGCTTTTTCTGGGGCAATCCGTCCCACCCAGGCTAGACAGGGGGAGGAATCGTCCCGAAACTGATACAAAGATACGTCTAAACCATTAGCCAAACAGCGATAGGGGGGAGATATTGAGAAAGTTTCTGCTTGGGTGACGGTGTGAAAAGCGAGTAAATGGGGAAAACTGCGGTAGGTTTTTTGAATAATATGATCCATCGCTCAAGGGGTGACAAAGGGGTTCAAAGGTAATCAAGATAAAGACTCTAGCCAAATGAACCCAAAAGAAATAGAGTGGTTGAGACAACCACCCAAAATTTCAATATGTTACCATCATTCTATCAGGCCTGTTTACAAGCC
>NZ_JAPZSO010000183.1:0-38859 GCF_027531715.1 Microcystis sp. LE19-8.1F
AACGCCACGCCCCACACCACGCCCAACGCCACGCCCCACACCACGCCCCACACCACGCCCCACACCACGCCCCACACCACGCCCCACACCACGCCCAACGCCACGCCCCACACCACGCCCCACACCACGCCACCCCAATCAACAGAAAGTCCTAAATTTGCCGCTATGCTACAGATAATCAGAGGGGTAATTACAGTTAAGAGAAGACCCTGAATCCCTAGACGCAATTGTACGGGATGGTTATCGCCGCCGTCTCTCGTTTCCACATACCAGCGCACTGCTTGGGGAAAATAAAACACCCAGTACAACAGCAAAAGATAATCAAAGGGATTCCGTAAAGATAAATCGCGTCTGAGTTTAGGGGCGAGATTAATGGTGGGGACGGTGCTTTCCTTCATAATTTTTATCTCTGGCTATTTACCCGGTGATGGTTTATTAAGTAGGTAGGTGTTAACTGTCAGACACCCCCCTTATCAAGGGGGGCAGGGGGGATCAAACCCCCTCAAGGTAGGGTTGATTCATGAATCAACCCTACTATGAATCAACCCTAGGGGGCAGGGGGGATCAAAGACAAAATCTATCTTCTATTTAATCAGAACCACTTAATTATCGGAACTAAAAAGGCTTATATATATTTCGGCACGGATTCCCATTATAATAAAAAGTATAGGTCAAATCGAGGGATTTTGTCAAGTCTTTTTTGCCATTAATCTATATAATTGTCGGGCTGCTTACCGGTCATTGTCCTGAAAAAAATTAGGTTCTTCTATTCGTGTTATGCAAGGGAGGGGGTTATAAGGAATGAAACCCCGATAGAGACAGACATTGCTGCGATTTTTGTCAATTGTTTTCGCTCTAGAACGAACTAATCAATTAAGTCTCTTGCCAGATAAGGATTTAGTCAATTTATGCCACCCGATCGAATCATACCGAGTAACGAAGAACCTTCTTTTTCCCCTTCTTGAATCGCCGATTTCGGGACAATGACGACGTTAACCGATTCTTCTACTTCGTTGAATAGTTCTAAAACATATCCTTCCTCACCCCCCTTCGGATGGGCAACTATATCGACAAGAATCGCCGAATCACCCTGCTTAAGATTGTATTCGGGAACGTCGCGGGCTAGGGTCACTTCTTCGTATAGTTGCGCCATGGTTTATTTTTCCTTTCGGGGTTTGAGGGTGATAAATTGAAATTGATGATCTAGGTTTCGTTTTAGCCAAATCGTGACGACGGATAGGCGAACTTGATTACTGCCGATTAATTCGCCCTCGACTCGATCGAAGGTTCCGTATTCGATTCACCGATCAAGTGTATTAATTGATATTGTTTCAAGGTTTTTTTGGGGTTGTAATTGCATAATTTTTTTTTAAATAGTCTAGACTAAAAAGGCTTATATATATTTCGGCACGGATTCCCATTATAATAAAAAGTATAGGTCAAATCGAGGGATTTTGTCAAGTCTTTTTTGCCATTAATCTATATAATTGTCGGGTTGCTCACCAGTCATTGTCCTGAAAAAAATTATGCCCCGGTTTGTCAAACAAGCATATATGCAGCGGTTAACCGAGACAGGACAGGAGACAAAAACGAGTTATTGGATAGAAAGAGGCGATGGGATGTTATTATTTAAAACCGATTCCCTAGAAGCAGCCGAATCGATCATCGGGCAGCATCCCCTGATTGAAAATGGCTGTGTGGAGTATTAACTGCACGAATGGCGAATAGTAGTGGAATAGGCTATCAAAGGAGTGAACCCTGTGCAAATATTCACAACAATCCCCGGTTTACGCACTTTTTTGGCTGATTATCGCCATGATCATAGTATTGCTCTCGTGCCAACCATGGGCGCTCTCCATAAAGGTCATGCTAGTCTAATTCGGCGCGCAGTGACGGAAGCTGAGGTAACTGTGGTCAGTATTTTTGTTAATCCTCTACAATTTGGCCCTACAGAGGATTTTTCTCGCTATCCCCGCACCTTTGAAAGCGATCGCCAATTGTGTGAATCCTTGGGAGTTGCTGCTATTTTTGCTCCGAGTGCGGAAACTTTAGGAATTGGTGATTCTGAGGAGATAACCGCAGTTGTTCCCCCGATTTCTCTGACTAGCGGGTTATGTGGTGCTTTTCGTCCGGGGCATTTTCAGGGAGTAGCCACAATTGTCACGCGGTTGTTTAATATTATTGCCCCGAAGATCGCCTATTTTGGCGAAAAGGATGCCCAACAGTTAGCGATTATCCGGCAATTAGTCAGGGATTTAAATTTAGCGATCGAGATTCGCGCTTGTGCTACAGTGCGAGAAACATCGGGATTAGCAGTTAGTTCTCGCAATCAGTATCTATCGGCCACAGAAAAGGAAAAAGCGACAATTATCGCCCAAAGTTTGCAATTAGCCCTCGAAAGTTTTCGTTTAGGGGAAAGACAAAGGGAAAAACTACTGGCTATTGTGCAAAAAAATCTGGACAGAGTACCAGAATTTCGCCCTCAGTATCTGGATTTAGTCCATCCCCAGAGTTTACAACCGATCGAGCAGATCGAGACAGGGGGTTTGTTAGCGATCGCTGGATCGATCGGTCAAACCCGTTTAATTGATAATATTATCTTGCGTCAACGTCGGGCAGTTATCGCTATTGATGGGCCGGCTGGAGCGGGAAAATCGACAGTAACGCGCTTAGTAGCCGAAAAATTGGGGTTAACCTATCTCGATACCGGTGCGATGTATCGCGCGGTGACATGGTTGGTGGTGAATTCTGGTCTGGATTTGTCCGCAGAAGCGGCCATCGCCGAGTTATTATCTTTAGCGAAGATAGAAATAATTCCGGCCGATAGTCCCGAAAATGTGACTATAGTGAAGATTAACGGGCAGGATGTGACTTTAGAGATTCGCTCTCCCGCAATTACCTCGCAAGTGTCCAGAATTGCCGCTCAAAAAGCGGTGAGAGAGCAGTTAGTCACCCTGCAAAGACAGATGGGAATGTCGGGGGGAATAGTTGTGGAAGGTCGAGATATTGGTACTAATGTTTTCCCAGAAGCGGAATTAAAGATTTTTTTGACAGCGACACCCGAAGAAAGAGCCAGAAGGAGATTAAAAGACTTAGAAGCGCAGGGAAATGGGGGTATTAGTCTCGCAGAATTAACCCAAGAGATTGAAAAAAGGGATTATTTGGATAGTAATCGCTCCCTAGCACCCCTGCGAAAAGCCGCAGATGCGATCGAAGTTAATAGCGATCATCTCACTATTACAGAAGTCACGGAAAAAATCATTGCTCTTTATCATCAAGGCTCAAGCACACTCATCTTTAGGTCAAAAGAATGATCAGTACCTAGAGAGATTAGGGTTGGCTGAAAAAGTTTGTTGGTGGGGTTAGGATTCAGAAGTCAGAAGTCAGGAGATTGCTTTTATTTATTCTTCCCTTGAAGTTATTTAAGAAAGTATCCCTTTGATTGTATTAAGATTGATCGCTCTTTTATCGGCATTTACCTGGACTAACGGAAGCTATTACCCTAGCTAAAACCTTTAAATGCGGCCGATTTTCCAGCGTTTCTCCGTCATCAGTCTTCAGTTTAAAGTTGACGTTCCAGAATCGCTTCCATGGTACTGATTAGGTAGTGACGATTGAGAATACCACTGGCAAGATGGTAACTGTTGTTATTAATGCGATAAAAGGTTTCAAAACCCCCGCGCCGGCTGTCTGTTAATACCCAATGACGTTGGATAATAGTATCAGCACCGATCCAACCTTCTCCTTCGATTTGTCCTAAAATACTTTGTTGCAGCACAAAAGTATATTCTCTTTTTCCTGTTCCCAAACGACCGCGGTATTGAAAGGAAATGTCTTCTTTTTCCCCATCAGGAAAGATTAATTTACTGACTAAACTAAACCAATTGTCTTGACTCCAAGCGATTAGTAGGCGACCCTTGATCGGTATGGGCATTTTATCTCGTTCTAACCAACTTCCCTCTAATTTCCATCGTCCCGGTTCTAATAAAAAAGTGTGCGTCAATGTGATAACCCTTTCCCTGCGGATGCTAGTTTTCTATCTTTCCATATTAGCATCAGTGGTCAGGAATCAGCCTTCAGGTGCGTTATCAAAAAAAGCCGACAATTGCTATAATTTGTTATTGCCGTCGATGATCTAGCCTTTCTCGTCAAGGTGAAGCACATATCAACTATTTCAGCTACAAGAACGAACCTCATCTATTTGAGAAACGCTATAATTATATTGTTTCTGGGAAAATAGGAAAAGAAAATCAATGGAAAAACCTCTAGTTTTTTTAGATACTGATGTTTTGGCTTCTTATCTACGAGGAGATCTTGCCAGTGTACATTTATTCGATCGAGAAATACTCGATCGCGTTTGTCTTGCTATTAATGCGATTGTTTTACAAGAGTTATTATTTTTAGCAGAAGTTCGTAATCATCCTGAAATAGTCGATCGGATTCAAGAAAAGGTGACTATCTTGGATTTTGATTTAGTTAAACTTGATCAATATTGGGAAAATGCTAGAGATATTCGCAATATTTTCGTACACTCGAATGATGTTTTAATTTTAAGTAGTGCCGCTAATTGTGATTATTTAGTTACCTACGATCAACAACTTAAAAAAGCCTCTAGTTATCTATATAACTCTAAACCTATGGTAGTAACACCTGAAGAATTATTAGAGGTTATCCATCAAGAAAATAGCCTCCTTTCTAGCCTCTCTTGCCAAGGATATAAATCGTCAAATTTCCCCTTAAACAAGGTGATTTAGGGAGATAATTATGAAGTTAAATTACCTAACTATCAAATCTATCTGTTTAACGGTAACTTCCTTGATAATTATCGGCAGTCCAGCTATATCTTTAGCCGATCATAGATCACCAATAACTTTAGCTTCTAGGGATTTATCAAACCAGCAACAGGGACGAAAAATTATTCTTAATGGTCGTTCTTTGTCCGTTTCTTGGCGACAGTGGACAGCAGCAAATAATACCAGAATCGCCATGGGTGACACGGGAGCAAGACAATTATTTGGCATGGATTTTCTTAGCACAAATGATCCAAAAAAGCAACCGATAAGCTGGTTTAATTTACAAACTTTATCGGCTAATTTGATCGATTCTGATCGCTGGCTAGACGTTACGGATATTTTACTAAAAATGGGGGCAACAACCACTATTAATGGCGATAGTTTAACTATTAACTTTCCTGCTCCTCAGATTCAAGATATTCAGCTAGAAAATTATGGAGCAGTACAAAGGATTATTATTCAACTTGATCGCCCGACCTTTTGGCAAGTCAGTCAGGCAAAAAATCAAGCAGTAATTACCCTAGAAGGAAATGCCCAGCAATCGCTTATCTCTAGGTTTCAACCCCAAACTATCAGCAACAGTAACCAAAATAACGATGAAGATGATCTAGGTAACTCCAATAATAACTTACCCACTCAGATCACTTCCTTAGAAAATAATGGAGTGATCAGTCGTTTAAAAATTAACCTTCCCACTGCCTACGGATTACAGATCGGCAGTGTGGATAATCCTCCCCGAATTATCATTGATTCTCGTCCCGATGCTATGGATGAAAAGCGCATTGTTTGGCAACCAGGGTTAATCTGGAATCAAAAATATATCCAGTTAGACAAAGATTGGTTTCCCGTGACTTGGTTAGAAATCGATCCCAGAAATCCCCAGATAACTATTAAACCAATAACCGCTAATTCCACCTCAATGCGCGGCACTAATCCCCTGATCACGATTAATAGCGAAAGTAACGCAGTAGCGATGATTAATGGCGGCTTTTTTAATCGTAATAATCAGTTACCTTTGGGGGCAATTCGTGTGGATGGCAAATGGTTATCCGGACCAATTTTAAACCGAGGAGCGATCGCATGGGATAATCGTGGTAAAATCAGGATCGATCGCCTGAGTTTAGAGGAAACTCTCATTACTGCCACCGGACAACGTTTTCCCCTAACCCAGTTAAATAGTGCTTTCCTGACAGCCGGCTGCAGTCGTTATACTCGCGATTGGGGGAGTAATTATCATCCCCTCACCGAGCGCGAAACCGGGTTAGTCGTCCAAGGCGATCGCGTGACGGAGAAATTAAATAATCTTTGGCCACAGGATAGTATAAACATACCGGAAAACGGCTATTTAGTCATCTGCCGAAAGACAGATATTAATTTAAAGATTGGTGAGACAGTCAACCTCGATAGCGTCACCCTACCGAGAGATTTTGCTAATTATCCCCAGATTTTAGGTGCTGGCCCCCTATTATTGCAGAATGGGCGCCTAGTTTTGGATGGAAATGCCGAAAAATTTAGTCCGGCATTCCAAAATCAACAAGCTTCCCGCAGTGCGATCGCAGTCAGCCGAGAAGGAAAAATTTTGCTAGTTGCTATCCATAATCGTGTCGGGGGAAGGGGGGCAACTTTAGGCGAATTAGCCCGAATTTTGCTGTTAATGGCGGCAACAGACGGTTTAAACCTAGATGGTGGTAGTTCCACGGGGATAGCTTTGGGGGGTTATCTACTCGATCGCTCTGCCGTTACCGCCGCAAAAGTCCATAATGGAATAGGGATATTTTTATCCCCGTCTCCTTGAAAGGTGTGAAAACAATGGATAATAGCGACTGGATTAAACAATTGCTGCTGATGGGTATTGGCACTACTTCCATGGTGGCAGAGAAGATCAAAGAAGTGAGCGACGAATTAGTAAAAGACGGTAAAATCAATTCCGATCAGGCTAAAAACTTTGTTGATGATCTGATGACACAGATGAAGTCTGAACAAGGGAACTTCGAGAATAACTTAGAACGCTATATTCGCCAGATCTTGCAGGATTTAGGGGTTCCCCGACAATCGGAAATGGACGAACTGCGGGGAAGGATTGATAGATTAGAACGGCAGGTGAGAGACTTAGAGAATAAACTCTGGCGTTAGGGAACTATGAAATCAATGCGCGAAATCTTGCTCAGTTTTGCTATCATTGCGGTTTGTGGCTTATTTTTAATCGTTGCTTCCCTCTTTGGTGGAGGGGAAAAAACCAATGCGATCGCCGCCGAAACCAATCCACCCCCTATCACTCAAACTATTAATAAGGAAATCATCTCCATGGATTTAGATCAAGCAGTTACCACCGATTCGGGACTAAAATACATCGATATCGTGGAAGGAACCGGAGAAACTCCCCAAAAAGGTCAAAAAGTGACTGTTCACTACACGGGAACCCTGACAGACGGCAAAAAATTCGATAGTTCCAAGGATCGCAATCAACCTTTTACCTTTACCATTGGAGTGGGTCAAGTGATCAAAGGATGGGATGAAGGAGTCGCATCGATGAAAGTCGGTGGGCAGCGTACCTTAATTATCCCCCCAGAATTGGGTTATGGTGCGCGGGGTGCCGGTGGGGTAATTCCTCCCAACGCGACTTTACTTTTCGATGTGGAATTGTTGGGAGTTAAATAGGTTTTTCCTCTGATTTTTCACCTCTACCCGCATCGATCCCGAATGCGGGTTTTTTGACAAATTGCCAGAAGCTAAGGGTAAAATCAGGAAGATTTAGTAAATTCTAGACCGTTTTCGCTACCGTAACGTTCCATAAAACGCATAAAACGATCCCACTCTGCGGGAGAATTGAAAATAACCGTAGCTTCGATCGCCGTGGGTTTACCGTTGATGAATTTGCCTTTTACTTCCCTGGTGACGATTTCTCCTTCTTCATCGACGAGATACATCCCCGTGATTTCCTCGGTTTGTTGATCTCCGAGGATAATCGGTTGCTCAAAATAAAATTTTGCCGATCCTTTCTCTCCCGTTTTAGTGCGACTTAAGCGGATATCGGGAACAACTGGTTCTTTTAACCCCCGGGAAAACTGAATTTCTGCCATTACTTTTCTTTATCCTTCTCATGAAATACACATTTCTAGATCATCTCACACCAAGTCGCAGGTAAAAAGCAGATGGGACAGCATAAACTTAAAATATCCACGGTCAACTCGCGGGAGTAGGTTTGACTACTGATAACCAATAACTGAGATGAGATGGTTTTATTAGAAGCAGCGGTTCATTCTTCTCTACGCGCTTTTTTACGCGAACAAGGGCGCTTTTACTGGTCTCATCATCTCACTATGGGGCGACTGGTGGCTAGAGCTTTACGCTTAAAACGGTCCTCTCTCATACAAACTGGAACTACTCTGTCCCGTTATTGTCTCAGTTATCTCACCCCGGCTCTTTTAGGTGATACACCTGTTCTGATTGTTGCCCCGGAGTCGGAAGTAAACCTACTATTGGAAGTGGAAATCCCCCGTCTGCAAGCATGGTTACAAACTCAGCGAGATATCCTCAAAAGCGATCGCTTTCCCGCTAATTTTACCGGTTTACTCCTCACCACACCCCAACAATGGTTAGAGGATAAATTGGGCAATCTCGGCCATTTTCCCCAGAATATCGCCACTATAATCGATCGAGCCGAAGATTTAGAAACTTGTCTAGTAGATTATCTCACCGTCACCATTACTCCCGAACAATGGTCTGCTTTAGGGTCAGCATATCCCCAGCATAGAGAGGTTATAAACTTAATTAAAGCACAACTTAGCCAAAGTATTCTTGGTCATCCCATTAATCCCTATAATTGCTATCTTATTGATGCCAAGGAAAAAGAATATATAATTGCCCTGCTGCAACGCTTGGATCAAGACTTAGCCACTGATTCTGCTTGGCAACTTTTAGCGGCAAAAATCACCGAGCATAATTATCTCCTCTGGACATCCGTAGATCGAGATCGAGAAGAATTTACCCTAAAAATCAGTCCTTTGGAGGTGGCTAGTTTTTTCAAACCGATTTGGCAGCAGCAACCCTTTGTTTTAATCGGCAGTTTTTTAGATAGCGAAAAATCCGCTAATTTATACCGTCAAAATCAGGGTATCGGAGAAATTTTAACTCTAAAGTTTGCAGCCGATCGCGAGAGTGAATATATTCATTTATATCTACCCGATCGCATCAGCGCCCCCAATACGCCCGAATTTCAACCGATGTTATTAAAGCAAGTGCGGGAATTAGTTAGTGCTAATCATACCAGTGAACAACCGATCGTGATCCTGATTGAAGATGTTCCCCTCAAGGCACAAATTGCCACCCAAATCGCAGCCGATTACGGTTCGCGAGTGCAAGTGGAAAAAACTGAGATTAATAATAATACTATTCTGGTGTGTGGTTGGCAATTCTGGCAAACCCATCAAGAAAAATTTATCACTCCCAGTTTATTAATTATCGCTACTTTACCCTTACCCTCCCCCGAAAATCCTCTCGTTGCTGGCAAAATTGCCTACTATAAACGACAACATCTCGACTGGTTTCGTGCCTATCTTTTACCCACAGCAGTGAGGGAAATTCAGAAATCTGTTCAGTCTCTCCGGGAGTGTCAAGGTTGTGTGGCTGTTCTTGATAATCGTGTCAATGCTCGCAGTTATGGCCGACAAATTCTCTCCGCTTTAGAACCCTATGCTAAAGTTAATTATCTCGATCAACAATTTTTTCAAGATAAAGATTAAATCAGTTATCAGTTATCAGTTATCAGTTATCAGATGGGGTGCATCTCAATTTTGTAGAAATATCTATATTACATTTGGGCGCACGCAGTGCGCCCCTACCATTGACGCGATAATATTATTGTAGGGGCGAATTGCATTCGCCCTCTTGGAATAACTTCTGCTGCTCACCAATATGTGAGAGAATGTCACCAATAAGAGATGCACCCTATCAGTAATCAGTTCACTGTTTACTGATCACTGATCACTGATTACTGATAAAATCTCCCCCAGAGCCATATTTCCAACTATCCAAATAACGATGATAAAGATATTTTTGCTTGTCGGGTAACTTTTCTAAAACAGGTTTTAAGCTGGTTGCTAAGGGATATAAACCACTATACAAAGCTAAATTAAAATAATGTCCCGTCCAATCGATAAAAGGACTGATACCCACTTGCGGAATCATCGGTAAAACTAATTGAGGATTAACCAAAGGCAAAGTTTTTGAAAGCGAAGAAAACTGCACCACATCCTGTAAAAACGGTTTTAAGACCTCATCTCCCAACTTATCCATTACCCGAAAAACTCCACTCATTAAGTCATTAATTTGATTGGGATTAGGGTTAGCAGACATCGGGACACTCATGGTTTTTTGAAATAGCCACGTTACCGATATATTAGGTTGATAGGGTTGTAAAAGTGCTAAATCTTCTCGGTTTAAAGCATCGATTTGTAAAGCTTCCTCGATGGCGAAAGTTAGCCTTTTTAAATGTCTGACCATTGCCCCAAAACCACCAAAACTTACCGGAGATTGACTACCGCTACTATCTCCCACTGCCAGAATTCTTGACCAAGGCATTTTTAAAGGACTTTGACGATAGGCAGGGAAAAAACCCGCTAGAAAACGCTGAAATTTTACCGCTTCTAAATCTACCTTTTGATACTCTGGCAGTAATCTTAAATACTCCTCCATCAAAAATTCTAAACTAAAGCGATCGGGATGGGTATCAAGATAGGTAAATAAATAAGTTGTCCGACCATCCCTAGCGGGAAATGCTTCCCAAAAGTATTGACATTGGTGCAAGATTGGGGTAAAAGAATAAATCAAATCACCAGTTTCATTACTGGGAAAACCCTGACCGCAACTACCCACCACTAAACAAACTCCATCGGGTTTTTCTCCTTTTCTTGCCTGTTTTGCAATTGGCGAAAAATGACCCATGGCATCGATTAATAAACGGGTTTTTAAAGTTACTTCTCCCGTTTTAACCATTACTCCATCGGGATGAATAATCCCCCCACTAAACCCCGAATTTTCTAATAACTTCCCTCCCGCTTGCAAAAACTTAGTTTTTAAAGTCTCTAGCAAATAAACCGGATCAACACCGATATTTAAAATATCTCTGACCCAAAGCTCATAACCTTGATAAAATCCCACCCTAGCAGGATTATATTCCGTAGCTATCGCTTGATTTAATTCAGCTTCGGTCAATAAATCTAACTCTAAAAAACTGCTTAATTCTAAACGGGAAATATTCCACTCCTGCTCACGACCGCGCAGAATACCTCTTTCTAATAATGCCACACGCCAGCCCCTAGTTTGCAAAGCGGCCCCGATGAAAATTCCCAAAGTTCCCCCGGCAATAACTAGATCAAAATCCGTCTCTCCTAAAGATTCTTGACTTTGATTAATTACCGCAGGAATAACTGGATTTTCTAAACGCAAAGCTTGCCAAGCTCGATCGCTGGCTCGCAATTGTTGTAAACTCTGAGGAGATACTCGATCGAGTAAAGATGCAACTAAAGACATAATCTTATATCAGTTATCAGTTATCAGTTATCAGATGTGAGTTTTCAGTTTTCAGTTTTCAGTTTTCAGTTATCACCATATCCAGAGGAGAAAACTATTTAGATTGGAAAAACTTTTTCCCTTCTTCAAAGAGTTTATTAATATCCTTGAGAGAAACTCCGAAAATCGCTAAAACTCCCGTAAAGACTAATAAAAAACCGATAAAACTATTCCGATCATAGAGAAATAAACCCACTAAAACGATAAAATAGGGAGAGAGAATTTTACTAATATTTTCAACTACAGTAACCACCTCTGGAGTAGGAGTCTCAACAAGATTAATATCGGTTTTATCCTGATCCGGTTCGAGATTTTGCTTAATTGAAAACATCACCTCCTGTAGGTCTTTTACCTCCGGTGGGTTCGGTTCCTTCCCTGGTTTGCCAAACATTGTTAAATCCCTCGCCAATTTATCTATACCCTCTATGGTAGCCAAAAAAAGGGCAAGCCGGAAAAGCGCGAGCAAGTTGGGAAATTCTCAGGGCAATTTTCCTTATAACCCCCTCGGCCTCGGCTGCTATAATCAGAGGAACAACTCCCAAGTTCGTTAACGGTACAAAAAAACTATGAATACCAGTCCAGACCGTGTGATTATCTTCGATACCACCCTTCGAGATGGGGAACAGTCCCCGGGTGCCGCTTTAAATGTGGATGAGAAGCTAACCATAGCCCGCGCACTGGCACGACTGGGAGTTGATGTCATTGAAGCAGGTTTTCCCCACGCTAGTCCGGGGGACTTTGATGCGGTGCAGAAAATTGCCGCCAGCGTCGGCGGCGAAGCTGATAGCCCGATTATTTGCGGATTAGCCCGCACTACTCAAAAAGATATCAAATCAGCCGCCGATGCGCTCAGACCCGCCGCCAAGCCCAGAATTCACACCTTCCTAGCCACATCCGATATCCACCTCCAATACAAACTTAAGAAGACCCGTCAGGAAGTTCTTGAGATTGTGCCGGAAATGGTGGCCTATGCCAAATCCTTCGTTGATGATGTGGAATTTTCCCCCGAAGATGCCGGCCGCAGCGATCCGGAATTCCTCTATCAAGTCCTCGAAAGAGCGATCGCCGCAGGAGCTACCACCGTTAATATTCCCGATACCGTCGGTTACACCACCCCCAGCGAATTTGGGGCTTTAATCCGGGGAATTAAGGAAAATGTCCCCAATATCGACCAAGCGATTATCTCCGTCCATGGTCACGACGATTTAGGGTTAGCGGTGGCTAATTTCCTCGAAGCGGTTAAAAATGGCGCTCGACAGTTGGAATGTACTATTAACGGTATCGGTGAGCGCGCCGGTAATGCTTCCCTAGAAGAATTGGTGATGGCCCTTCATGTCCGGCGCTCCTATTTTAATCCTTTCCTCGGTCGTCCAGCAGAGTCCACGGAACCTTTAACCAAGATCAACACCAAGGAAATCTATCGCACTTCTCGCCTAGTTTCTAATCTTACCGGCATGATCGTGCAACCGAATAAGGCGATCGTCGGTGCTAACGCTTTCGCACACGAGTCGGGAATCCATCAGGACGGGGTGTTAAAACATAAACTCACCTATGAGATTATGGATGCAGAATCGATCGGTTTAACCCATAATCAGATCGTCCTCGGTAAACTCTCCGGCCGCAACGCTTTTCGCTCTCGTTTACAGGAATTGGGTTTTGAGCTTTCGGAAACGGAACTTAATAACGCTTTCATCCAGTTTAAGGAAATGGCTGATCGCAAAAAGGAAATCACCGATCGCGATCTGGAAGCGATTGTTAACGATGAAATCGATACGGTTCCCGATCACTTCCGCCTTGAGCTAGTACAAGTGTCCTGTGGTAATAGCGCCCGGCCCACGGCCACGGTAACGATTCGCACTCCCGACGGTAGCGAGTTATCCGATGCGGCCATTGGTACAGGCCCAGTGGATGCTCTCTGCAAAGCGATCGATCGAGTGGTGAAGATTCCGAACGAATTAATCTCTTTCTCGGTGCGGGAAGTTACCGAGGGAATCGATGCTTTGGGAGAAGTGACTATCCGTCTCCGTTACGAAGGACGCACCTATTCTGCTCGCGCGGCCGATACCGATATTATTGTCGCCTCCGCTCGCGCCTACGTCAGCGCCTTAAACCGTCTCCATGTCGCACTGCAGCAGAAGGAAAAAACCCCAGAAATGCTACAAGTCTAGATAGGGTGTTAGGGTGTTAGGGTGTTAGGGTGTTAGGGTGTTAGGGTTTTAGTTGAAATTCCCCCACTACCCCATCACCCCACTACCCCACTTCCCCCCGCAACGCGCAGGCAGTGACCACCCCAATTCATAATTCATAATTCATAATTCATAATTCCCACGGTGCTGTTGGAGAAAATCTTAAATTTGTCTCGCAAATTTCTAAAATGTTGCTAAGTTAATATTATGAGCTTGCGCTCTGATTAATCATGGTGCGAATGTACCAAAAACAGATTCGCGTAAAAGCAATGAGGGATGAAATTTACCCGCAAGAATCTGATCAAATTAAATACAATAGCTAAAGACTAAAAGAATTAGCCAAGGCAAATGGGGATGCTGTTCCCCTTGTCAATGGGAACAGTTAACCCGTCCAATAATTCCTTTGATTGTTAGCTATCTGGTCAACACCGCAGACAAACCGGCGATCGGATTTCAGTCCTCCAGCCATTTACCCAATTTTTGCAGGAGCCAGATTATGAGTTGACCGAGCTAAAACAGCATTCCGTGTCGCTAAAATCGCATCGACACAAGGAAATTTAAGCAAAAATCTTCTCCCATTTGTTGTAATTAAAGCTACAATCGGAAAAGTCTTTGCCCGTCTCGGATTTGAGACACAAATTCGTTCAGTATCACCTAGATTGAGATTCGATCTTCTAGTTTTGCACAGAAGGAGCAAGAGGAAAACGGCATGACGCAGGCCCACAATGTACTAACCCTTACCGAGCCGCCATTGAATTTAGATTTGATTGACCTAGACGAAGACTTCGATGATGAGGATATCGAGTTAGAGCTAGAAGAAGTCAGCGATAGCAACGATGGCAAAAAAACCCGCCGCCTTGCCAGCGCTCGTCGTCGCGACGCCGCTAGAAAAAAACCCTATACAGAAGATTCGATTCGGATTTATCTGCAAGAGATCGGCAGGATTCGGTTATTGAGAGCGGAAGAGGAGATCGAATTAGCGAGAAAAATCGCCGATCTACTGAAATTAGAACGCATTCGCGAGGACTTTCGCCTCTATAGCGATGCCGAATGGGGAAAACAGGTTTTCTTGTTCGAGCGCATCGAAAAAATTATCGCCGAAAAATCGGAAAAAGAACCGAAATTATCGGATATTAAGGCTTATTTAGCTAAGACGGAGCTAATGGCTCCCATGGTGGAAGAATGGCTGGCGAAATCAAAGGAATACTTATCGGCCTTTAAGCGTCGTTTGTACCATGGTCGTCGCGCTAAGGAAAAAATGGTACAATCGAACCTGCGTTTAGTGGTTTCGATCGCCAAGAAATACATGAATCGCGGTCTTTCCTTCCAAGATTTAATTCAAGAAGGTTCCCTCGGTTTGATCCGCGCCGCCGAAAAATTCGACCACGAAAAGGGTTATAAATTCTCCACCTATGCCACTTGGTGGATTCGTCAAGCCATCACTCGAGCGATCGCCGATCAATCCCGCACCATTCGACTCCCCGTCCACCTCTACGAAACCATCTCCCGGATCAAAAAAACCACCAAGATTCTTTCTCAGGAAATGCGTCGCAAACCCACCGAGGAAGAAATCGCCACCAAGATGGAGATGACCATCGAAAAACTGCGTTTTATTGCCAAATCTGCCCAATTACCGATTTCTCTAGAGACTCCTATCGGTAAAGAAGAAGATTCCCGTTTAGGAGACTTTATCGAAGCGGATGGGGAAACCCCAGAAGATGAAGTTTCTAAAAATTTGTTACGCGAGGATTTAGAAAACGTCCTCGATACCCTTAGTCCTCGCGAACGCGATGTGCTGCGGCTGCGCTACGGTTTAGATGACGGCCGGATGAAAACACTCGAAGAAATCGGCCAGATTTTCAACGTCACTCGCGAGCGCATTCGTCAAATAGAAGCCAAGGCCCTGCGGAAACTGCGTCACCCTAACCGTAATAGTATCCTCAAAGAGTACATTCGTTAATTTCCCGTCCTTAAAAAACTAGAAACTGAGTCTCCTTGAGGCTCAGTTTTATTGTTATCTACACTTTCCTCGACGGCTGCATCTCAATTTGGTCGAAATATCCATATTATATTTTGGGCGCACGCGATGCGCCACTAGCACGGATAGGTGAACTTGATTACTGCCGATTAATTCCCCCTCAACTCGATAGAAAGTCCCGTATTCGTTGGTAAGATATTCGATAGCGGGATTGACGAGGGTAAAACCAGCAGGATAACTGCTATACTATATTTATAGTTCACTGAGAGAATAGAAATGGATCACAATTGCGATGCTTGCGATTCTAAAATCGAAGATATTCCAGAGTTTATTCGTCAAAACCTCATTGTCGTAAAATCTATATGGAGAGACAGCTGTGAGGCAATTAAAGAATTAAAAGACAATGATTACAACAAACACCTGATTTTAATTATAACAGATTTAGAAGAAGAAATTTTAGAAAATCGAGAAAAATTTTCAAAAAATCAATTTGCCAAAAATTATTTTACTACACAGATTAAACAATATTTAGAAGGCACAAAAAAATCTGCTGGGGAGCCATCGGCTAAGAGTTTATGGGCAAAACCAATATCTACTCAGTTGAAATTTATTTTAGAAGCTTTAAATTCAGCATCAGATTCTAAAAAATTTGAATTAAAAGACATATTATATTCTGTTGAAATAATACAAAAAGAGATAATTTCAGTAGAAAGTCTTGAAGGTTTACTTAATTTACTTATTACAGAAATCCTCAAAGAAGAAATGAATCGAGAGGAATTAAAATTTATCGTTAACACTATTATAATAATGTTTATTGAGCGAGGATACCATGTTAAAACTCTAGCTCTAGAAAATTTATTACCTAAACAATTATCTTTGTTTCAAGATCATTGGAACCTTATAAGTAAAAGGACAGATGGATTGTATTTATACCGTGCACTCATATATGAATCACCCAAATATAACGAGGAAGTTTATTCTGAAAACGAAAACTATAAAATTGCCCTCAAGCAATATTATGACTCTTTGGGGCTTAAAGATAGGATTTTTCTGATGAAAAAAATTTATGTCGAACCACCTAAAAAGTATAAGGTTATTTTTAAACTTTCTAATTTTGCTCTAGCCAATTCTCAATCATTAAATATAGGTAACGTTTATTTTTATATTCCGCAAATTCATGGAAAAATAACAAGAAGTATTTTTCGAGACGACACATACATAGATGAAAGTTCTGATCTTGTTCAGTTTGAAAAAAGAATACAGGAATTTGAAGTGATGTCCGAGAGTATTTATTATGTTGCTGTTGACATCGAAGGAAATGATTTTTATTCAATGAAGGATCAAGCGATAAGAACAGTAGAGAGGGCTGTGTCTGTCTTTCTCCGAAAGGATACTCTCATGAAAAAGACAAATAACAACGAAATACAAATAATATTAAATAATTACATTATCTGTGACGATCTAGGTGAGGGTGCTTTTTTTGAGCATTCTTATATATCGAATTCTAAAGAATTTGATATTCCTAATAATATTTATACTGACAGAATTGGTCATTGGCTTTCTTCTAAAAACTCACTTAATAAAAGCGTTGAAACATGGTTAACTGCTATTGAACTATATCGTAAATCTGTTGAGTCAGTACAAAGTTCCGACGCGCTTCTATATTCTTGGTATTCCCTTGAGCATTTTATCAATAAATCGGAAAAAATTACTGTGAGGCTTCCGAAGGAATTTGATAAACCTGTTTTTGAAGAATGGTACAATGCGAACAATATTTCAGTCCTACAATTATTGCTCGCTATTGTTACCATTAAATCCCATCTTTTTGATCTACTAACTACTTTTGCGGATAATTTAGCGAGAAAAGGGTTTCCATGGGATAGATTCTCAGTATCTGATGAAATTTTAAATATATTTTTTATTAGTAAAAAATATAACGGTTCTATTCTGATAAACGCAAGTAATTTTGTTGAAAACTTTCAATTAATTTTTGATGATTTTGAGCAGAAAAATAGTCAATTCGATAAATATATAAGTGAGATTCGTGGTCATTTTATTGATCACACAACTTGCTTGAATAAAATAAAACAAGCAATAATCGATGTCAAAAATGATGTGTATAATATCTATCGCATTAGAAATATGCTAGTTCATAGTAGTAACACAAAAAGTAAGCTTTTAGAAGATTATTCAAAAAGAAATAAGGAATACAGCTTAAGACTTATTTTAGAAATCAGAAAACATTTATTTGCAACCGAGAGTGATACTGAAATACAGCCGATAAATACTTATTTTACAAGGATGATAATTGATGCTAACGTGGCATTTGAAGCAGTAGTCAATAATGATATGGATAAATTCAGAAAATGGATAATACAATAGGAAATTCTACGACAAGTAGCAGCAAAAATTGATAATATCGAGGGTAGAACTGAAAAAAGCAATTTAGCCGCCGCTACAGCAATTCTGGCGGGGTTAGTATTAAGTAAGGAAATCATCGGAAGCTTATTAAGGGAAGAAATTATGCGCGAATCAGTTATTTATCAGGATATCCGGGAAAGTGGAAAAGCACAAGGAAGACGAGAAGAAGCGGTTTCTTTGATTCTACGGCTACTTAACCGTCGTTTAGGTGAAATATCCTCGACTTTAAGCCAACAAATCCAAGAACTATCTCTAGAACAATTAGAAACTTTAGGAGAAGCGCTGCTCGATTTTACCAGCTTGACAGATCTGACCACTTGGTTATCGGAGATAGAAAATTAAATCCCCAGAAGATGTCTGCTCGTCCTGCGTTAAATTTTTAAATACTGGCTTTTTTCCCGTATTGATTTAACCATGGCTACCAGCGATATCTCCAATTCTACTCACTCATCCCCAAAACCCCGGCCAAAACTGGGACTTTTCACCATGTTTCGCTTAGGACTCTTTCAGATGGGACTAGGTATTATGTCCCTGCTGACTTTGGGGGTTCTCAATCGGATTATGATCGATGAGTTAAAAGTTTTACCCTTTCTCGCCGCAGCTGCGATCGCTATGCACCAGTTTGTTAGTCCAGCACGCATCTGGTTTGGGCAAAGATCCGACGGTAAAACTATTTTTGGTCATCATCGCAGCGGTTATGTCTGGATTGGGGCGGCAGTTTTTACCGCTTTAGCTTTTATTGCTTTGCAGGTAGTCTGGCAATTGGGACTTAGTATTCAAACTTCGGGATGGAATACCGTTTCCTACGCTTGGATTGCCCTCTTAGCCTTAATTTTCGCCCTCTACGGACTCGCTTTAAGTGCCAGTTCCACCCCTTTTTCCGCCCTCTTGGTGGATGTGTCCGATGAAGATAATCGATCGCAATTAGTTGGTATAGTTTGGTCAATGCTGATGGTGGGAATCGTCGTCGGGGCGATCGTTAGTTCTCGTTTGCTGGATACTCCCAATATCTGCGGTACAGATATTTTGACCTATGATCCGACTCAATCAGCCCCTATAGCCAATATTCCGCAACTACAGGCGACAATTAACCCCGTGTTCACGATTATGCCCGCTATCGTTTTCGGTCTCTGTATTTTAGCGACTTTTGGCGTAGAAAAAAAATATTCTCGTTTTAGTAGTCGGTCCACTCTTGTGCAAAGAGAGGATCAAATTACCTTTAAAGATGCCCTACAAGTTCTCACCGCTAGTCGGCAAACCGGTTTATTTTTCACCTTCCTGCTGATGATGACTTTGAGTTTATTTATGCAGGATGCAATTATGGAACCGTTTGGTGGCGAGGTTTTTGGGATGTGTATCGCCCAAACCACCCAATTAAACGCTTTTTGGGGAACTGGAACCCTTTTTGGTATTGCCGCCACGGGATTTATGCTCATTCCCCGCATCGGTAAACAAAAAACCACTAAATATGGCTGTATTTTTGCAACAATTTGTTTTATTCTCTTGATTTTTGCTGGCTTTTCTGCTAATCAAAGTTTATTAAAATCAAGCTTGCTCTTTTTCGGTTTAGCTTCGGGAATGATTACCGCCGGCGCTACCAGTTTAATGTTAGATTTAACCGCTGCCGAAACTGCGGGAACTTTTATCGGCGCTTGGGGATTATCACAAGCGATCGCCCGGGGATTAGCCACGGTTTTGGGCGGTACGATTTTAAATATCGGTAAAGTTATCTTTTCTAGTCCAGTTTTAGCCTATAGCTTAGTTTTCCTCCTGCAAGCATTGGGAATGATCCTGGCAGTTTGGTTATTAAGTCGCGTTGATGTCAAGGAATTTAAGGAAAATGCCCGAGCAGCGATCGCAACTGTCATCAAAGGAGAGATCGACTAGCAAAAGCAAGCAAAAGTGAGAGAACAGGAGAATTAGCCCGATTGGGGGAAGTTGGTTAGCCGCTTTTTTCCTATCCTAAAAGTAGAGAGGAAAACGAAAGAGGAGGCTAAAACGATGAAAAGGACTTTAATGATTGCCCTAGGTTCCCTAGCTTCCTTACTGCTGATTAACCCCGTCGGTGCGGAAAATCCCCGACAGGTGCAACAATTATTGAATACGCGGGAATGTCCGGGGTGTGATCTCCAGGGTGCAGATTTAAGAGGGGCGCATCTAATCGGTGCAGATTTGAGAAAAGCGAATTTACAGGGAGCTAATCTGGAGGAAGCCAACTTAGAGGGCGCAGATTTGACCGATGCCAACCTAGAAGGCGCAAATTTAACCGCAGCTTTTCTGACTAATGCCAGTTTGAATCAAGCTAATCTCAATGGAGTTAATTTCACCAGTGCCATGATCTATGATGCTGATGTGACGGGTGCATCAATGGAGAGAATTAACTTGACAAATGCTCAGATTTATGGTACAGGCATCGCTGTCGGTGGTGAAAATCCTTAGATGTTCTTGTCCTCAAAATATAGTTAATTTTGTAACAGATGCAAGTGTTGCGTCTGTTTTTTTATACACTTTTAAGTAGGTAGGTGTTAAAAATTGTCAGATACCCCCCTTATCAAGGGGGGCAGGGGGGATCGAACCCAAAATCTATCTTCAATTTAATTATAACCAGCTACTTACTAAATAGTTTGAGTTATAAAATAACCGGCATGACTCAACTCACACCGCGCCCTAGTGTCTTAATTGTCGATGATTTGCCCAATAATGTGCGGCTATTGTCGATTATGCTCACCGAGAAGGGATATCAGGTACGCAAAGCGATTAATGGACAGATGGCCCTGAATACAGTGCGATCGCTAATTCCCGATCTGATCCTTCTCGATATTAATATGCCCGATCTCAATGGTTATCAAGTTTGTGAACAGTTAAAAGCTGATGAAAAAACCAGAGAAATTCCCGTGATTTTTATCAGCGCTCTTGATGATGTCTTAGATAAAGTCAAAGCTTTTCAAGTGGGAGGTGTCGATTATATTTCTAAACCTTTTCAAGGGGAAGAAGTGATGGCACGCATTGAAAATCAATTAACTATTTGCCGTCAAAAAAAACAACTACAAAACGAAATTAAAGAACGTCAAAAAACTGAAGAAACTTTAGAAATTTATCTTCATGCTGTCTCTCACGATCTCCGCAATCCCGTGATCGGGATGTCAATGATCTTAAATAATTTAATTAAAAATTCTCAGGGAGAAACTAAAGAAGTATCCCTGAAGATTTTACAACAGATGGCCAACAGTTGCGAGCGACAATTAACTTTAATTGATTCTCTCGTCGAAACCCAACAAAATGATCTTTGGGGAGTTTCCCTAGAACTAAAGCCTTTATCTCTCTACGAAATCGGTCAACAGATCGGTCAGGAATGGGAGTTAAGATTAAGGGAAAATCAAGCAACTTTAATTAATAATTTTTCTCCCGATTTACCCTTAGTTAATGCCGATGCTCACCATCTCTGGCGAGTTTTTGAGAATTTATTAGCCAATGCCCTTAAACATAATCCTCAAGGGATAATTATCACTTTGTCAGCTAGACTAGAGGGCAATTATCTCCGGTGTACTATTGCCGATAATGGGGTGGGAATTAGCGAAACCCAGAGAAAACGATTATTCGATCGCTATCAACGAGGCAACAATAATAATCAGATTAGTTTAGGACTAGGTTTATATCTATGTCGTCAAATTATCCAAGCTCACGGAGGTGAAATTGGCATTATGAATAATGACGAAAAAGGTTCACAATTTTGGTTTACTTTGCCCTACTAAGCTGTTGACTAAGTAGGTAGATGTTAAAAACTTTCAGACACCCCCCTTATCAAGGGGGGATCAAGGGGGGATCAAGGGGGGATTAAGGGGGGATATATCTTCAATTTAATTATAACCAGCTACTTATCTACATTACTCGTTAAGACTGTCTATGAGCAGGAAGAGCCAGTTTAAACATTTGTTTTTTCCTGTTACCGGGGAAAGAAAGGGCTAAGATCTATTTAGATCAACTATCTTCACTTGCCATGGCCGCTAATGCCGACTATTCTGCCCATTCTAGGCTTAACTTGCAACAACCTTGGCATACCTATCCGGTGGAAACCACCCTATCTATCCTCGGTAGTTCGGCTGTTAATGGCCTCAATAGGGAGCAAATCGCCGAAAGAATTAAATATTATGGCAAAAATGAACTACAAGAACGTCCAGGGCGCAGTAATTGGCAAATTCTCCTAGATCAGTTTACCAATATCATGCTCCTCCTCTTAATTGCCGTGGCCATAATTTCCGGAGGACTGGATTTACTGGCATTACAGCGCGGTCATCTGGCTAAAATTGGTGTTCCCTTCAAAGATACGATCGCTATCTTAACAATTGTCATCCTCAATGGTATCCTCGGATATCTGCAAGAAAGTCGCGCCGAAAAAGCTCTGGCCGCTTTAAAAAAACTCTCCTCTCCCCAAGTTAATGTTATTCGCGAGGGCCAACGCGGGGAAATAGACGCGGTTAATCTCGTCCCCGGGGACATCATGCTGATTGAAGCGGGAACCCAAATCAGCGCCGACGGCCAAATTATCGAAGCTTTTAACCTGCAAATTCGCGAATCGGCCTTGACAGGAGAGGCAAATAGTGTTAATAAATCCGCCTCCATTGACCCCTTAGACAGGGATACTCCCCTTGGCGATCGCTTAAATTTTGTCTTTACTGGAACAGAGGTACTGCAAGGCCGGGCCAAGGTCATCGTTACCAATACGGGGATGACAACGGAATTAGGCAAAATCGCTCAAATGTTAGCAACAGTCGGCAATGAACCCACTCCTCTCCAAAAAAGAATGACTCACTTGGGTAATGTCCTTGTTGCTGGTTCTCTCATTCTAGTGGCCCTGACTATTACCATCGGCCTGATCAATGCCGGTTGGTCGGCCCTAGAGGAATTAGTCGAAGTTTCCCTTAGTATGGCAGTAGCCGTCGTTCCCGAAGGATTACCCGCAGTTATCACCCTGACTCTCGCCCTAGGTACCCAACGCATGGTCAAACGTCAGGCCTTGATTCGTAAACTGCCGGCAGTAGAAACCCTTGGTTCCGTTAATGTGATCTGTTCCGACAAAACCGGGACGCTAACGGAAAATAAAATGACCGTGCGGGAGATAGAGACAATTAATCGCAATTTTTCGGTGACAGGGGAAGGATATAGCCCAAAAGGACAATTTTTAGACTCCAAGCAACGGGCGATCGATCCCAAAACCGATCTAGAATTACATCATCTCTTAATTGCCAGTGTCCTCTGCAACGATGCCAGTTTAGACCTCGATAACGGTCACGATAGCATTTTAGGCGATCCCACGGAAGGAGCCTTATTAGTTTTAGGGGCGAAAGCGGGCTTAAATTTATCCCTAACCAAGCAAGAGTTCCCTAGAATCGCTGAAATCCCCTTTTCTTCCCAAAGAAAGCGAATGTCGGTCATTTGTCAAGGAGTCAATCGCGTACTATTTACCAAAGGTTCCCCGGAATTAATCCTTGAACAGTGTCTCTCCTACCAATCGGGATTAGAAAGTCTTCCTTTTGGGGATAGGGAAAAAGAAAAAGTCTTAGTCGCTAACAATGCTATGGCTAACAGGGGTTTACGAGTCTTAGGATTAGCGTATAAAAACCTGATTTATCCACCAGAATCAACTGAAATCAGCGAAGATGCCCTAATTTGGTTAGGAATGGTCGGTATGATCGACGCAGCGCGACCGGAGGCACAAATCGCCGTGGCTAGGTGTCGAGAAGCGGGAATCCGTCCAATCATGATCACCGGCGATCATCAATTAACCGCTCTAGCGGTGGCTAAGAGTCTTGGTATTGCCCAATCGGGAGCTTTAGTGATCTCAGGGCGAGAATTAGATAAATTATCACCAATTCAGCTAGAAAACATCATTGACAAAACTAACATCTATGCCCGTGTCTCCCCCGAACATAAATTAACTATTGTCCGCGCCTTGCAAAAAAAGGGTAAATTTGTCGCTATGACCGGAGATGGGGTGAATGATGCTCCGGCCCTGAAACAAGCAGATATCGGCATTGCCATGGGAATCGCCGGCACCGATGTCACCAAAGAGGCTAGTGATATGATTCTCCTTGATGATAATTTTGCCACCATCGTCGCTGCCACGGAAGAAGGGCGAGTGGTTTATAACAATATTCGCAGTTTTATTAAATATATTCTCGGCAGTAATATCGGGGAAGTGATTACTATCGCTGCTTCGCCTCTTTTGGGTTTAGTTACTCCCCTAACTCCCCTACAAATTCTCTGGATGAATTTAGTTACTGATGGTTTACCTGCTTTAGCTTTGGCAGTGGAACCCGCTTCTCCTAATATTATGCGTCGCCCTCCTTTTAGTCCCCAAGAAAGTATTTTTGCTCGCGGTTTGGGCAGTTATATTGTGAGAATTGGGATTATTTTTTCGATTATTAATATCACTCAAATGTTGATCGCTGTGCGCTTGGATCCGCTTTTTGGCAATACTGGTTCATGGAAAACTATGGTTTTTACTACTCTCTGTTTAGCTCAGATGGGTCATGCCATTTCCGTGCGATCGAGCGATCATCTTACCATAGAAATGAATCCTTTGACTAATCCCTATCTCTGGGTAGCAGTAACCCTGACGACAATTTTTCAACTGATGTTAATCTATGTTCCTGCTCTGCGGGATTTTTTCGGCACTCAATTTTTAACTAAAGAAGAATTATTAATCTGTTTGGGATTTAGTACCTTATTATTCGTTTGGGTGGAGTTAGAAAAATTATTTACCCGTTGGTATCATCGGCGATAACTGGGGAGCTTTTTTCATTGTTCGGTAAACAGTGAACTGATACTAAATCCGTAAGGACATTGATGCGATTTTTGTCAATTGTTTTTGCTCTAGAACGAACTAATCAATAGAACTCTTGCCAGATAAGGATTTAGTCAATTTATGCCCCCCTATTGAACCATACCAAGTAACGAAGAACCATAGTTCTTAATAGTAGTTTCTACAATGACAGTTTTTCGTAAAAACATCTTGGGGAATGTAAAAATGGCTCTTCTTGTTTCTGTGTGGAAACGAGGTCTATACTGATAGAATATCCGCAAAATAGCACTAAAAGTCTTGCCCGATAAGCATTTCACGATTCCATAAGCAAAAATTATCACACAAAGTCGAGAAGAGCCGTAAAAATATATAAAAATATATCAAGATGTGCGGAATGTCGGTATTAAAAATTGTTTTGATCTTAAGATTGAAGGTTCTTCGGTTTGTGTTATGCAATGGACGGGGGGTATAAGGGATGGAACCCTTATATAGAAAGGCATTTGGCGATTTTTGTCAATTGTTTTTGTCTAGAGCGAACTAATCAATTAAGTCTCTTGCCAGATAAGGATTTAGTCGATTTATGCCCCCCTATCGAACCATACCAAGTAACGAAGAACCAGATTGAATCAGCAATATTTTATTGGGAGTATCAAACAATGGAACCAATTTCTCTGATTGTCACCGCCTTGGTTGCTGGTGCGGTTGCTGCGGCTAAAGATACGGCGGAACAAGGCGTTAAAGATACATATCAAGGTTTTCAAACCTTGATTAAGCGTAAATTTGCTAATGATGCTTTGGCACAAGCAATGGTAGAGGCAAAACCAGAGGATATCAAGAAAGATGAAGGTTTGTTAAAAGATAAAATTGTCGAAGCGGGGGTTGATAAAGATAATGAAATCACTAAATTAGCCCAAGATTTACTAGAAAAGCTCCAAGAACAGCCCGGTGGACAACAAATTATCACCCAAAATATTAGTCTGGACACAGACAGGATTTTTCGCGCTTGGCAGGAGCGTTTGCGGGGGGCGATGGGGCAATGGCAAAAGACGCAGGGGGATGAAGGCTCATGGTTGCGCGGGGCGGCGTTGGCGGAAGCAGAAGAACAACTGAAGAAACGCCCAGAAGATATTAGTAAAGATGAACAGGATTTTATTAAGCGGAGTCTTCAGGAACGAGAACGTATGAAACAAGCCGAAGCAGCCCCCAGGCGGCGGGAAATTAGAACCACTTGGAGGATTGCTGCGGGTTCCTTGGTGGCGCTGGTGGTTAGTACGGGATCGGGTTTGATGGCTTGGCAAAAAACACAACAAGCGGAACTTAATCTGGCAAATGCTCGCGGGTTTTCTTCCTTGTCTTTGTCCGATAAAGGAAAAGAATTAGATACTTTCGTCGAAGCGATTAAAGCAGGAAAAACCTTGCAAAAGCAGCACAAATATGACGAGGAGGTGACGAATGCCTTACAGCAACTTCCAGAAGGTAGTAGCCATGTCTATGAAGTTAATTTTAGTCCCGACGGCAAGACTTTGGTGAGCGGTAGTGGTGACAATACTATCAAACTCTGGAATGTAGAAACAGGCGAAGAAATCCGCACCCTCCGGGAGCATGATGACTGTTAATTTTAGTCCCGACGGCAAGACTTTGGTGAGCGGTCGTTGGGACAAGACTATCAAAATCTGGAATCTTGGGACAGACTGGGGCTTAAGTGATTTAATGGAGCGTAGTTGCGATTGGGTGCGGGTTTATTTGGAGAATAATATTAATGTCAGGGAGGAAGATAGACATTTGTGTGATGGCATTGGTACAAAGAATTAATTGTCAGCTAAGTTAGTTCGGACTAAGGAGATTTGGTCATGACTTCCACGAAAGAATAGAGCTAACCAGCTAGGGTAAAATTAGGGTTTCGGCTTATCCTCAACTCAGCTTACCTAGGAATAGGCCGATTTATCTTGTTAAGGCTATATTTTGAGCAACTTTTGTCAACTTAGCCACAAACATAAACATAAATCGTAGGTGCGTTACACTTCGTTAACGCACCCATTTAATAATTAAGTTGGTGCATGGGGTGCGGATTATTAATTGGTTTTTTTGTCAGAGATTACGCTACAAACACGCACCCTACCAGATCGGCTTACACAAAAAAACAAGTTTATGTTATTATTAAAATAAATCTCAGTCAATAAAAAATATTTATTATGAATATCAAAGTGGTTGTCTGGCAAGAAGATGATGTTTTGTGTGCAAATGTACCAGCTTTGTCTGGTTGTCATACTTGGGCAGAAAATTATGATGATTTGATGGTCATGGTTAAAGAGGCAATAGAAGGCTGGTTAGAAGTTTCTCATGAAAAAAAATTACTTGATCGAAAAGAGAATCAGCAATTAGTGGAGATTTCTGTATGAAGTCAATCTCAGGTAAAAAATTATGTAAAGTCGTTGAAATATTTGGCTAGAAATTGGCAAGAATTAAAGGAAGTCATTATATCTATACCAAAGAAAATGTTTCTGCAATTATTGTTATACCAACCCATGGAAATCGAGATTTACCGATAGGAACATTAAAAGGTATTCTCAAAGATTTAGGATTAACTGAAGATGATATTTGACAACGTAACGCACCAATTGAATAATTAAGTTGTTGCGTTACGGCAGATTATTAATTTGTTTTTTTGTCAGAGATTATCGCCGCAAACACTCACCCTACAAGATTGGAGATCGCACTTCCATCAATTGCCGATCTCTTTCTTCTCTCAACCGCTTGGATAACCGAGAAATAACCCGTTTAAAGTCATATCCCCCCGTAAAAAAAATTAGCCCGACTTTTTTAACAATTGTCGGCAAAATTTTGCTTGCTTTTTTCAGGGCTTTTTGCAATAATATTTTTATAAGACTTTATATATAATGGAGTGGTGGAGTCCAGAGAAAAATGCACGGATTCCCATTATAAGAAAAGTATAACCGAAGCCGCCGCCCAAGTCAAGGGGTCACTCCTCTTTTTTTTGAGAAGTTTTCAAAGAAAAAAAATCAAAGAGGCAAAATTTTGCTTGCTTTTTTCACGGCTTTCTGCAATAATATTTTTATAAGACTTTATATATAATGGAGTGGTGGAGTCTAGAGAAAAATGCACGGATTCCCATTATAAGAAAAGTATAACCGAAGCCGCCGCCCAAGTCAAGGGGTCACTCCTCTTTTTTTTGAGAAGTTTTCAAAGAAAAAAAATCAAAGAGGCAGCCGGAGATATTCTGTTTTTCTTCACTATTTGGGCGAAAAAACCCTTTTAGGATGCCTATAATAGGAGAGAGAAAGGGTTAAAAACTAAAAAAAAATGGCGGAGAGAGTCCAGAAAATCCTTGCCCAGTGGGGAATTGCCTCCCGAAGAAGGGCGGAGGAGATGATCATAGCCGGCCGGGTGAGACGGAATGGCAAAATCGTGCAGTTAGGAGAAAAAGCCGACCCGGAAAAAGATCACCTAGAGATAGACGGAAAAAAAATTGAACCGGCCAATCGTCCCAAAAGATTGTATATACTGGTCAACAAACCCATTGGTGTGGTTTCTACCTGTAAGGATCCACAAAACCGGCCGACGGTAATTGACCTTTTGCCCGACTCCCTCGCCAGCGAGACGGGGTTACATCCCGTAGGCAGGTTGGACATCAACACCACTGGGGCTTTACTCCTCACCAACGACGGTCAACTCACCCTCACCCTCACCCATCCCCGTTATCATTTGCCCAAAACCTATCGGGTTTGGCTAGATGGTGCCATTGATAGACTTGCTCTCCAGCGTTGGCGAGAAGGTATCCTCTTAGAGGGAAAAAAAACCTTACCCGCACAGGTTGAGATACTCAAGCAAACCGACCAAAAAACCCTACTAGAAGTTATTTTAGTGGAGGGAAGAAATCGGCAGATTCGCTCTGTAGCGGAAGAATTGGGCCATCGCGTCCTGAAACTTCATCGCAGTGCCATCGGTCGTATTCAACTAAACTCTGGTAATAATTCCCCCTTACCCTTGGGTGATTACCGTTTTTTAACCCTTGATGAACTGAAATATTTAAAGAACCAGATTAACTAAGCTGAAAGTCAGCCCCTAATAGCGATATGTTTCGCCTTCTCCAATCACAACTTGATCCCCAGCATAAACAGCGAACCAAATTACTGGAAATCGGCGTTTATTTGCAAAAAAATCGCCTAGAACAGTCCCTTTCTCTCGAGGAAATTGCCCAGAAAACCTTAATCCCGCGCCATCGCCTAGAAGCACTGGAAGCGGGGGATTTGGAGGCATTGCCCGAACCGATTTATATTCGTTGGTTAATCAAACAATTTGCCGATAGTCTGGCCCTGGATGGTGAGACGATTAGCCGACGTTTTCCCACCAAGGTCAATAACTTTTTTAGGGGAACAAAACCGTCTTTATCGCTGCCGAGTCTTCAAATTCGCCCGATTCATCTCTATTTTCTCTATTTAATCCTAGTTATTGGTTCCGTACAAACCCTATCCCACGTCCTGCAAAAATCGGTACTGCAATCGAATCGCCTACCGCCGCCTTCCTTGCCACAACAGCAAATTGTCCAACCGAAAAGCAATCCCCTTCAACCGGTGGCCAACAAAACCAGCAATAATCAGCAGCTGGTGGTGGAGGTAAAACTGGAGGATGACTGCTGGCTGCGGGTGGTGGTGGATGGCAAGACAGAATTTGAGGGTGTGCTGCCCCAAGGAAGCCATCGCACTTGGCAAGCAAACCGAGAATTAACCGTGAGGGCGGGTAATGCCGGCGGGGTTTACGTTGCCGTTAATAATGCCAATGCTAAACAACTGGGGCAACCGGGCAAAGTCGAGGAAGTCACCTACCGGGCAAATTGAGCTAATTTATGCAAAAGGTTTTTTCACCCCTCGATCGCCTTCAGGGAGGGTTAATCGGGGCATATATTGGGGAATCCTTGCATAATCAACCCCTAATACCAGCCTTTAACTATGAGGCTACACCGAGGACGACCCTGCTTTTGCAAGCACTGCAATCTAAGGAGGATTTTTCCCTTGCGATCGCAGCCAAGCAGCAGTCGGAATCGGCGTTATTATTTGTGCTGTTGCCGGAGATTTTAACCTGGCCCGACCATGGGGAACGTTGGCAAGCTAGATTAAATTTTTGGCTAAAAAAGGGCTTAATTTCCGAGTTAACCCGACAAGAAGCGATAATTTGGGGAGAGGCTGTAGGTCTGTTATTACAGGGAAAAAAGCCTTTAAATCAGTTAATGGCGCAATTGCTAACTATTAACCCCAAGAATAAGCTATTAGAGCAGATTCAGTCAGCTTTAAGGCAAAATCATCCCTTAGAGTCCATTTTATCGGCTTGGGCGAAAGATATCTCCCCTTTAGGAATTGCGATCGCAGCTTCTCTCTATACCTTTCTGCAAACGACCGAGGATTTCGCCGTTAGCGTGCGTCGCGCTAATTCTAGTCCCTATCAACGGCAATTAACCACCACTTTAGCGGGGATTTGGGCGGGATTGTACAACGGTATCGAGGGGATTCCCCTAGCTTGGCGGCAAAATTTGCCGAAAGAGCCAGTTAAACAGCAATTAATGGATAAAGCTGGGGAAATCTATCGAATTTCCCTGGGTATATCTCCTCATCTTGTCCTATCTCCTCATACTGCCGTCGCTTACGGGGGAACAATCCAACCCCGTCCTAGCTTAAAATTGGTCTCTCAAGACAAGTAGTCGTGCAAAATTAACTTCTTGGTTAGGATAGGCAAAAGGCAATAGGCAAAAGGCAATAGGGAGAGTAAATAATCAGTTCTGAATAACCAGATTTAGTATTACTTAGGGTTTGCTGAATAAATCTAAAAACCTTGTTGGACAATATCTTTAGGCTTTTTTGACCTCAAAAATTGCCGGTTCTTCGAGTAATCGGGGGGAAATTGGCTCTCTTATTCTTTGTCTGATCAGTTTAACTTATAAGCGATCAATCTTTGTGTCCTTTGTGTCTTTGTGGTTCTTTCCACACCCCACCAACAAGCTTTTTCAGCAAACCCTACTTAGTCTGAAAGATATTTTGTACCATTTTTTTATCCAAACCCGCGGCAATTTTATCTAATTCTGCTATTTCCCCACTGTCTAAACTCCATCCTAAAGCCCCTAAATTATCCTCAGCTTGCCGAACATTTTTAGCTCCGGGGATAGGAATTGTTCCCTTACAGATACACCAATTTAAAGCAACTTGGCTAATAGTTTTATCTTTAGCTTGGGCGATAACTTCTAGACAACTTATCAGAGGCGAAATAGCGGGAATTAATTGACCAAAAAGGAAGCGACGTAATCCAGGGGGTAAGTTTTTATTATCTCGATATTTCCCGGTTAATAACCCCAAAGCTAAGGGACTATAGGCAATAATTTTAATACCCAATTGATCACATAGTTCCTTTAATCCTAAGTCAGTGAGAGGATAGGTAGAAAGGAGAGAATACTGTACCTGTAAACTGGTAATAGGAATGCCGCGACTGGCAAACTTTTGATAGGCAGACTTCAATCTTTTCGGTCCAAAATTGGATAAACCGACTCCTTTAACTAACCCCTTTTCTAGACAATCCCCCAATCCGTCTAATAATCCTCCCTCCTGCCATGGCGCATAATTGCCCGTTGACCAGTGCATTTGCACTAAATCCACCCGGCGGCCTAGTCTGGTTGCCGAAGCTTGACAAGCTTTCACCATGGCATGACGGGTTAAACGCCAAGGATAAGGGGCGAGTTTGGTAGCAATACGAATATGATCAGCGTTATAACCGCTATATTCCCCTGTAAAGCGTCCTAATAGCTTCTCACTCTGTCCGTTGAGTTTGCCTGTGCCGTAGGAGTCTCCCGTATCAAATAGGGTGACACCCCGCTGGACGCAGAGATTAAAAACCGCTTGTAACTGGCTATCCATACTCTCATCGTAACCCCAGAGAAGACGATTTCCCCAGGCCCAAGTACCGCAGCCCATGGAGGGAAGGGATAGAGTTTGATGTGTGACTGTCAAGGGATTCATGGGTCAGTTTCTCTGGGTTTTTTCTCAAGCTTTCAGCAAGATATTTTATACTAAATCTGGTTATTAAAGACTGATTATTTATTCCCATTTTTGCATGAGTGCATGAGTAGAAAACGGGTTTCTCCGAGAAACCCGTTTTCTGTGCGGTATTACTACTAAATCGACTTGGGTTTTTGTTTAACAAATAATCCCCGGAACCAATAGTAAAAACTATCGATATAAGTAAAGATTACCGGCACAACCACCAAAGTTAATAGGGTGGAAGTGGTAAAACCACCAATAACGGCAATCGCCATCGGTGCGCGAATTTCACCATCTGCACCTAAAGCTAAAGCAATCGGTAACATCCCGGCAATTGTGGAAACGGAGGTCATAATAATTGGTCGTAAACGAGAGACTCCCGAATCAATCATCGCCTTAAATTGCGGTTTCCCTGACTCAATGCCACTCAGGGCAAAATCTACTAACAGAATCGCATTTTTAGTGACTAATCCCATCAGTAAAACTATGCCAATTAAAGCGTATAAACCTAACTCTTTTTGGGTAATTAAAAGAGCGATTAAAGTACCACCAATCGATAAAGGGAGGGAAGTTAAAATCGCTAAGGGATAGAGAAAATTGTTATACAATAAGACCAGAATCCCATAGATAGAAATAATTGCTAAACTTAACGCCCCCAAAAAACGAGCAAAGATATCGCGCATAATACGAGCATCGCCAAAGGGTTCTTCTGTCACCTCTGGGGGTAGGTTTTTCATGATTGGTAAAGCGCGAATTTGTGTCACCGCACTTCCCAAAGAAACTCCCTCTAAATTAGCTCCAATATTAACCTGACGTTGACGGTTAAAGCGTTGAATTTCCGCAGGTCCACTACCTAAGCTAATTGTCGCCACCGAGTTAAGCGGTACTAACGTCCCATTACTGCTAGGAACGCGCAAATTTTGCAGAGTTTCTATCTCGCTGCGTCCATCATTGGCAATTTTCACCCGGATGGGAATTTGTCGGTCAGCAAGGTTAAATTTAGCTAAATTAAACTCATTATCGCCGATTAAAGCCAAAGATGCAGTACGAGCGATCGCTCTGACTGAGACTCCCTGATCGGCAGCTCGGACAGGATCCGGTTGAATAATGATCTCCGGTTTAACTAAACTTACCCCGGAACTTACCTCGACAAAACCGGGTAAAGCACGCATTTCTCGCTCTAATTTTTGGGCAGTTTGGGTTAAAATATCGCCATTTTCACTTTTTAAAATAATAGCGACATCCTTAGTGCTTCCTGCTCCCCCCTGCGCTCGAAAAGTCACTCTAGCCCCCGGTATCTTCTGGAAATCCCGACGGGTTTGTTCCTCAAATTGCCGTTGAGTTAGCGATCGCTGTTCCTTAGGAACCAAATTAACATATATTAAGCCCGTATTTATCCGTCCCGAATCTCCCGGAATAGCCAAAACATTAGCGACGGCGGGATTTTTTTGCAGTAAACTATTCACCTGATTGGCCACGGCAACAGTATCATTCAAAGTCGCACCGGGAGGCAATTCTAGGCTTATGGTACTTAATCCAGTATCCCCAGAACTAAATAACCCTTTTGGAATCAAGGGAACTAACTGTAAACTACCGATAAAAAAGGCCAAAGCCGCCAATAAAGTCAGGATTCGATGACGTAAAGCCCAAGTTAACAAACTTTTGTAGGGACGAAAACGGGGGCGCGAGGAGGGATTATTATCACCAGTTTTGAGCTTTTTCGGCTGTAGAATATAGGCACTTAACATCGGGGTGACGGTGACAGCGATCAAACTGGAAAACAAGGTAGAAACCGCCACCGTAACGCCGAAAGGTTGAAAGAATTGGCCCGGCACACCGCCCATAAAAGCAACCGGCAGGAATACCGCTATAATTGCCGCCGCACTGGCTAAAACGGCTAATCCAATCTCTTTTGAGGCATCAAAAGCCGCTTGCAGGGGTTTTTTACCCATAGCTAAATGTTGATCGATGTCCTCCACCATACACACCGCATCATCCACCAGATTACCCAAAGCTAAAGCTAAGGCCAGTAGAGTCATGCCGTTAAGGGTATAATTTAGGGACTGCATCACCCAAAAAGTCGGGAAAATCGACAAAGGCAGGGCCAAACCCGTGATAATCGTGGCGCGCCAATTGCCTAAAAATAGACCCACCGTGATCACCGTCATCATACAACCAATCAGGAGATCGCTAAGAAGGCTTTCGTAACTAGCACGAATTGAGTCAGCACGGGTAAAAATTAATTGAAATTTAATATCTTCGGGCAGTTTTTTCTTTAAATTCTCGATTTCTTGACGCACGGCTGTTTCTACCGTCACCAAGGTGCTGCCAGTCCCCCGTAGAATCGAAAAACCCACCACTGGCTGCCCATCTAAGAGGGCCATTTGTCGAGGATCACTGGAACTATCGCTAACTGTCCCTAAATTGCTTAAGGGGACGCTATCACCGTTAGGTAAAGAGATTTGATAATTTCTTAAATCTTCGATCGTTTCAGCGCTGCCGAGGGTGCGGACAGTTTGTTCACTGCCGGCGATTTCCGATCGCCCTCCGGGTAAATTAATATTAAAACTACGAATTTGGTCATTAACCGCCGCGGCCGTGATACCGTAGGCGATCAGACGGCCGGGATCTAAATCTACACGCACTTCTCGATCGACTCCCCCAACGCGATCGACTCGTGCTACCCCCGGCACTCCCGTTAAAGCGCGGCCGATTTGACGATCAACTAGATCACTTAATTCGGCGATCGATCTTTTCGGGGAGGAGATGGTATAGTTCATCACCGCACCCCCAGCAAATTCTAAACGTTGGACAATGGGATCATTAGTATCTTGGGGTAAATCCTGCCGAATTTGCGCTATGGCATTACGCACATCATTGGTAGCGCGATCGCTGTTAGTGCCAAGGATAAAGTTAACGGTGGTGGTGCTGCTGCCTTCGTTGATGGTAGAAGTAATTTGATCGATATTACCCAAAGCAGCCACCGCATCCTCGACTTTTTTGGTGACTTGGGTTTCCAATTCCTCAGGACCTGCGCCGGGTTGATTAACGGTGATAATCACGGCCGGAATGTCAATATTAGGAGAGCGATCGATCCCTAATCCTAGAAAGGCAATGTATCCCATTAATGCCATAACCAGGGAGATCAGGATCGTCGGAATGGGATTTTTGATAGACCAATTAGAAATATTAAAAGCCATAATTTCAGTTATCAGTTATCAGTTATCAGTGGGTAAGTTATCAGTTACCAGATGTGAGTTTTCAGTTACCGGTTATCAGTTATCAGATTTGAGTTTTAAGTTTTAAGTTTTGAGTGAGCAGTATGTATTAAGTGAGCCTGATCAAATGGCAGTTTGCTACTGTCTTTTCACCGATCACTGATTACTGATTACTGTTTACTGATCACTGATTACTGATTACTGATCGCTGATTGCTGTAATTTTGTCGCCATCACCGAGATAGGCTGCCCCTTTGACCACAATGCGATCGCCCGCTTGTAAACCGGTGAGAATTTCCACGCGGTTATTGGGCATAATTTGACCTAATTGCACAGTTTTGGCGGTAACAGTGTTATCAGGTTCCACTAAATAAACTAGAGCTTGATTATCTTTTTGAGGTAAAACTGCGGTCATGGGGACGGTTAAACTATTGCTAGTATTCGTCACGATCGCACCTCGTAAAAACATCCCCGGTTTTAACCCTGTATTGTCGGTTAAATCGACTTTAACCGTTGCCTGACGGGATGCCTCATCGACGATGGGATTAATTTCGCGCACCTGTCCCGATAATTTTAAACTGGTATTAGCATCGGAAGTGATAGTAACGGGCGCTCCGACGCGGATTAAGGGCAATTGATTCTCAGGAACCCGCAATCTTAGCTCTAAACGCCCATTTTCGATGATTTTAAAGAGAGCATTTTGACCGTTGGTGGTATCCCCGATGCGAGCATTTCTTTCGGCAATTTTGCCACTAACCGGAGAAATCAGGCGCGTCTCGTTTAATTGGGCTTTAACAATGGCTAAACGGCTTTGAGCTTCCGCTAATTGGGCTGTAGCTTGGGCGATCACTTCGGGACGATTGCCCGCTTGCAATTGTGCCAGTTGCTGCTCTGCTTCTCCTAGACGGGATTGGGTCTGTTGTACGATCGCCGCTTGCTTTCTTTCTTCATTGAGGACTTCATCGAGACGATCCCGGGCGATCGCTCCTTCCGCTTCTAAACTTTGGTTTCTCTGGACGCGTTTTTTAGCCAAATCCCAATCCGATTGAGCTTGACTAATTTCAGCCTTTATGCGTTGAATAGTTTGTTTAGCTCTAGCGATCTCCTCTTTACGGCTACCCGCTTGCAATTCTGCCAAACGCGCTCGCGATTGGGCGACATTGGCCTGTGCTTGGGTTAATTGCGCTTGTAGGACGGTATCATCGAGACGAGCCAAAATTTGACCTTGGCTGACCCTATCCCCTTCATCCACAAAGATTTCTTTGATTTGTAGTCCCGTCGCTTGGGAAAGAATCGGGATTAATTCATCGGCTGCCACGCTTCCAGTCGCTTTCAGGGTGCGGGCCACGGGAGTAAATTCTACCCTAGTGGTGGTTACTGTTTGTGCTGGTGCTTCATTTTTTGCCGCTACGGGCTGAGTATTGGGGTTTTGGGCTGTTTGGGGTCGATTAGCGAAACGAGTCGCCCCTAGGGTCAATAAAACCCCTAATCCCACACCGATAAATAAACCCCTTCCTCCCGATAGCCAAGAGTTGGTTTTTGTCGGTTTTGGCGAGTATTCGGGTTCCTCTGGCTCAATTTCGGGTTTAAAGGCGATTTCTTCGGGAACTAGCGAATTATCGGCTGAATGCTGGTTATTTTCTAGGGTATCTGGCCGCACGGTCTGCCCTCTCGGTAGATTCTGGATAAAATGTTAAGTTTTGTATCCATTTATAATCTAACGGAAAAAGGTCGCGGGTGGGGAAAGTGAGAAAGTGGACTTACTGTAAAAATCCAAAATTGTCGTGGTTGGTGAGGAATCAGTAGGCAGTAGTCAGGATTCAGGAGAATTAAGAATGAGTAATAATCAATTAAATGGTTTATTTAGGGCTTGCTGAAAAAGTTTTTCCTGGGGGCAGGGTGTGGCCCCCCCAACCCCCCCGACATCGGGGGGGTTGGGTGTGGGGTGTAGGGTTTTACCGATTTTGAGGGGGTCAATTACCTAATTTTCAGGGAAAAAGTACCTGAATTTCCCCCTGATCACTCCCATGCCAGGCACTTTTGGATTTCAAAAAGGTCTAAAAGTCTTATCCAACAAAGTTTTTAGATTTATTCAGCCAGCCCTATTTAGAGATTTTATGCCAGTTAATCTGGCTCTCCCGTACTTGTGGTGATAAGAAAAAGTTATCTAAGGGAGGGCGTATGCCCATACGCCCCCACCGATCACACCGGGTGCAATGTAGGGGCGCAACGTGGTCAGTGAGTTTATCGAACTGCTTGCGCCCATAATCTGACAATGTGAACATTTTTTACCCAATATCCAAGAAAGCCAAACTGTAACCCTTGTCCTATATTGCTTCTAGCCGGATATCGAAACTAGCTCGCTATTGTAACCGTTCAGGGGGGGGACGAAATCTGGTAATCTAAGAGGCATGGATGAGAAGCAACTACTAGAGATGGCAGCAATTGACGCAGAGGATTGGGAGAGAACCCCAGTCAGCGTCAGACAGCTAGTAAGTAGTCGTGCAAAATTAATTTCCTAGTGAAGATAGGCACTCATGCAAGAGGCAAGAGGCAAGAGGTGGTTAGATATGTGTAATTAATTTTGCTTAGGTACTTAGTGCAGTTAGGTTTAAAGATAGAGCAACTAGAGCAACACCTCAAAGAATTACAAGACTCAAAAGAGGGACTAGAGGAGAAAGTCAACAGGAACTCCCCAGAACTCCCATAGTCCTCCCGCCTCAGACCCTCCCAATGTCGAGAAGGGCAAGAAAAAGAAGCCAACGGGAAAAAAGCGAGGAGGGCAACCAGGACACCCTAGTCATAGCCGTCCCCTATATCCAGTAGAAGAGTGTGACAGCGTAAGCGACCACTATCCCCAAACCTGCGCCTGTTGTGGAGAAGAACTGAAAGGATTTGACCCCAACCCTTACCGCCATCAAGTGGTGGAAATTCCCCCGATTCAACTGCACATCGAAGAGCATCGCCGACAGCAACTAACCTGCCTTCACTGCGGCGAGAAAACCAGAGCCGCCCTACCCGAAACAGTAGAAGAGTTCGGCTACGGCACTCGTGTAGTAGCTATCGTCTCGGTCTTGAGTGGAATGTATCGCCATTCCCACTGGATGGTGGTGTCTGCCATGTCCGACTTATTTGGGGTGAAGATGTCACTGGGGACAGTAAATCGTCTGAGAAGGGAAGGAAGTGAGGCGGTATCAGAACCAGTAGAGGAAGCCAAAGCCTACATCCAATCCGCGCCGATAGTGGGAGCCGACGAGACGGGGTTCGGGCAAGGAAATACCGATGGGCAAAATTGCCAGCAGAAGAGAGCTTGGCTGTGGGTAGCCGTCACCCCGTTGGTCAGCTTCTTTCCAGTCATGCTGTCGCGCTCTACTGCTGCGGCTCAATCTTGATTGGGGGAGAATTTCAGCGGGATTCTCAACAGCGACCGCTATAACGCCTATAATTGGCTTGATGTAGCCCAAAGACAACTGTGTTGGGCGCATCTCAAACGAGAATTTACCAAAATCTCAGAGCGCCAGGGCGTATCTCGTCAACTGGGACGAGACTTGCGGGCTTCGATAGAAAAAGTTGTTTCGCCTCTGCCAGCGAGTGCGAGATGGAACTCTGGGCCGTAGTGAGTTTCAGTCATTAGTGTCACCGATTCAAGTGCGGGTGAAGCATTTACGAATAGCCAGGAGCGGCCTATCAGATTGGCTCCAGGGAAAAAACCCCTTTGGCCAAAACAGTCCGTACTTGTCGGCAACTGCTGAAAGTGGAGCCAGCCCTGTGGTTGTTTGTCACAGGGTCAGGGTTAGAGCCGACCAACAATGCGGCTGAAAGAGCAATTCGTCCGGCGGTGCTGTGGCGGCG
>NZ_JAPZSO010000013.1:0-11993 GCF_027531715.1 Microcystis sp. LE19-8.1F
TTTCACCTGTTGGGCTGTCCAGGTAGGATTTTGTGACCACAACAAAGCCGCCGCCCCTGCCACATGGGGACTGGCCATGGATGTCCCTGAATAGGTGGCATAGGTATTGTTGGGAGTGGTGCTGTAAATCTCTGAACCAGGCGCACCTAAATCTACGCTGGTTAAGCCATAGTTGGAAAACGACGAGAGAGCATCGGTGCGGGTGGTGGAAGCAACGGAAATAATATTAGCTAGGTTGTAGCTGGCAGGATAGGAGGGGCTTGTGTCAGTGTTTTTTGCATCATTACTAGCCGCCGCAATAAATAAAGCCCCCGCCTGACCCGCTGCGTTAATCGCATCGTAGAGCGCTTGACTATAACCGCCACCTCCCCAGGAGTTATTGGTGAGCTTAACTCCTTTGGCTGTGGCATAGTTAATTGCCAAGATGGCATCGGAGGTATAGCCTGATCCTTGATCATCCAAAAACTTCAGTGGCATGATTTTGGCATTCCAAGCCACCCCCGTCACGCCTACCCCATTATTTCCTTTGCCAGCAATGGTTCCCGAAACATGGGTTCCGTGACCATAAACATCACTGGGGTTATTGTCGTTGTAGGCAAAGTCCCAACCGCGAATGTCATCAACGTAGCCATTGCCATCGTTGTCAATGCCGTCGTTGGCAATCTCCCCTGGGTTTGTCCAGATATTGCCAACTAGGTCTTGGTGATTGTAGTCCACCCCCGTATCAATAACCCCAATCACTAAATTAGGATTGCCTTTTTGAATATCCCAGGCTTCAGGGGCATCAATGTCCGCATCGGGAGTACCGCCATTTTGACCCGTATTATGCAATCCCCAAAGTTGATTAAAACTAGGGTCATTGGGGAACGTGGCCTGGGGAGTAAATGCACCCACCGTCCGAATATAGTCGGGTTCAATGTATTCAAAAATCGGATTGGAGCGATATTGTGCCAGAATCTTCTCCACAGAGAGGGACCCGGATAACTTCCAAATCTCTGCCCCTGTTAGTTTAATCGTCTGGGTGCTGACAGCACCAAAGAGGGACTGAAACTGAGCAACTTCGGCGCTGGTGATCCCTTGCTTGAACTTGAGAATCAGTTGATTGGGAGCATAAGGGGCAAGGGTGCTAGTTGCTGCCGGTTCTAGCTCTGAGGTGACGGGGGCAGCAGTGGCTACAGAGGCAAGACTCGACGCTGGACTGGTGGAATAACCAGAAGAGTCAATACTGGGAGAAGCGGGAAACGCTACTTGACCCGTAGCAGCAGGGGAGACTGGAACCGTGGGGGCCTCCGAGGAGATTGTAGATGGGGAGGGGTTAGAGTTCAGGACTCCTAAAGGAGAAGTTTCCTTCGATACAGTTAAATCGTCAGAACCGGTTAAATCAGTCCTGATTGGGAAGGCTCCATCAAAACCCAAAGAATCTGCTGGAGATGTGATATTTGTACTAGATAAATCAGAACTTACTTGTGTTGTCTTCATGACTTTACCTACCTAATTGTCCGAAAATTAATCGGTCAATTACTTAAGTTTGTTGAATTCTTTCTGTTTATGGTTAGGGAAAAAGACAAGCCCAACCTTTCTGCCTTAGGGCTAAATCTCTCATCTACTTATGATTATAAATAGACAAATTTAAGAAAAAAATAAATTTTTTCTTAAATTAATTTATCCAAGAGCCTGATTAGTCACCGCAATAAGAACAGTATTATTGATAATTAAAAACCTAGAGGTATTAAGCTGCCCGTGCATTTAAATTGCTGGTTGAGACGCGGTTAAAATGCGTTGCGTAAATGCGTCTTAGCTTACCCGGTCAGGGTTTCTCAATCAACAGAGGAAATACTCAGACTATTTTTCAAAAACTGTAGCCCAATTATAGAAAGGATAATTAAGTGGATAAATCGGCTCTTATCGTTTCTGTGTGGAAGGGAGAAGAATAGGAATAATTTTCAAAAATATAGTCTTTAAAACTTTACCTACCAAGACTTATATAAATAATAAGCACCAATAAATACACCAAGTTGATAAGAGCCGATAAATTGGCAATGTTTGGGAGTAAAAAAATAAGTTTTTGCTCAAAAACTGGTAAAATTTATAGTAAGTTTTGAACTGATTGACGAATTAAATCTCTTAAATATAAATCAATAACTTTCCTTGTTTTTTTATTAATTCTTAGCCCAATATACACCTTTATCTTCTTACAATAAACCAACAACCATATTCAAATCACTACCTATTTATTAAATTGAACATTCTCCTCACTTCAGTCTGGTTAATTTTTGCTTTAACGTTTTCTGCTGTTTGATTGCTTACTGTCACTAACCGAAGAAATCTTCCCTTTAGATGAACCGACTTTTACCTCAATCTGCTTAACCCGAACCGTGGCTAAATTAATCTTTTTTCCTAAGTTCCCTGGAAAGATTAAGGTAAAAATTTATTTAGGGTTTGCGGCAAAAAGTTTGTTGGTGGGGTTAGGAGTCGGTAGCCGGTCGTCGGTCGTCAGTCGGGGAAGTCAGAATAACAGAATGACCTCGCGCACTGGGAAGCGGAACCCTTTGCAATCGCCTCCGGAAAGTGCAAGAATTTTGAGTCCCTCGGATCGATTTCTCAACGTTTGTTTCTGGCACTTTTTTAGTCAAAAAAGTGCCAAAACCGTTTTCTAGTAAGGCTTCCAGTAATATTCAGCATACCCTAGATATATCGGCCTTTAGACTGACTGATCATGGCTATTGGCCACTGGTTCGGGGCTATCCTCGCCAATCCAAGCCCTGACTAACTCGTAGCAGAGACCGAGCAGAACCGGTCCGACGAACAAACCGATAATCCCGTAGGCGATCACTCCCCCGAACACCCCTAGCAGAATCACCACCATGGGAATGGGCAGACCGCGCCCCATTAAGATCGGTTTGAGGAAATTATCCACCAAGGTGGCGGGAATCATCCAGATGGTAAATAATAGGGCGGTGGAATGGGGTAGTGTTACCCAAGCGTGAATGAGCGCCCCCAAGACAATCAAACCGGGGCCAATTTGGAGAATGCCCAAAATTAGGGTGAGGAGAGTTAATAAACCGGCCGCAGGCGTTCCCACCGTCACTAAACCGATGCCGATCAAAAGACTCTGGATAATGGCAACGCCAATAATACCGCGGCTAACATTGCGGACGGTGGAGGCGGTCAGACTGGCCAGCGCGATGCCTCGACCCGGGGCGATCTTTTCCGCTAACCGGTTCATCAGGTGAGTCAGATTTTTAGCCGAGAGGGTGAGGGCTGCCGCAATCAGAATCGAGGCGATAAATTTCAGCACCGTCAGACCGGTACTGGTGGCTAGGGAAAGGGAGATTTTCCCCAGTTCTTTTAATTGCGGCTCGAAGCGCTGAAGAAATTGACCCGTGTTATTTGATGCCTGCTGCCAGAGACTGGCAATCCTTTCGCCGACCAGCGGCCAGGTGGCCACATCGGCGGGGGGAGGGGGAATCACCGCCGCACCGGTATCGATATATTCGGCCATCGTTCGCAGATTACCCGCCAGAACCGCTGCAATGCCACTCACCGGACCGATAATAATCCCTAGACAAAGTAGGGTGAGGAGAACTGTGGCCAGTTTCGCCCGGCCAGCGAGCAGCTTTTTTAACCAGAGAAAGATCGGATACCAAGCGATCGCTAGAATTGCTCCCCAGAGGATCATGGTTAGGAAGGGACGCAGCAGGGTAAAACCGGCAAATAACAACAGGCCGAGAAAAAACAGCCGGATGACGAGATCGATAATTTTAGCGTCATTTTTCATCAATAGCGATCGCCTTTTGGCTAGATGAGGACATTTCTGCAATTATGGCAGTTTTTCGTTATGGGTAGTGATTCGCTAGTAGTGGTGAGCCGTCTTGCTTATCTGGTGGGGATTGTGTAGAATATTTCCTGATCAAAATAATTGCCCGATAAATCTCTACAACTGATTCTTTCAGGGTAAATCTCCTGAGAAATATCTTTTTTTGGTTGGTCGGTGCAATGCTTACTTGCAATCGTCTTGATCGAGTAAAATCGACTAATTTAACCTATTAACAAGGATGCAAGCAAATTTATTAGAAGTGCGGGGAGCCACCCGTCGATTTGGGGGATTAGTCGCTGTCGATGGGGTTTCCTTTCAGGTACAAAAAAAGGAGATTTTTGGCTTAATTGGACCCAACGGGGCGGGAAAAACGACTTTATTTAATCTGATCACCGGTTTAATTCCCCTATCGAGTGGTGATTTAATTTATCAAGGCTACAGTCTGGCGAATTATCGTCCTCACCAGATCGCTCAGGCAGGAATTGCCCGTACTTTCCAGAATTTGCGCTTATTTGGCGAATTATCGGCTTTAGAAAATGTAGCGATCGCTGGTCATCTTCACAATAGCTCCAATCTCTGGACAGGAATGTTGGGTTTACCAGTTTCGAGAAGGGAAGAGGAAAAAACCTACAAAAGAGCGGGGGAATTATTAGATTTAGTCGGATTAACCGACCAAAGCAATCGGAAAGCCCGTAATTTAGCCTATGGTGATCAAAGACGCTTGGAAATTGCCCGCGCTTTAGCTTTGCAACCCCAGTTATTACTGCTCGATGAACCGGCAGCCGGGATGAATCCCAGCGAAAAGGGGGCATTAAGTCAGCTAATTCGACAAATTCGTGATAATTCAGAGGATTTAACTGTCCTGTTAATCGAACATCATGTGCCTTTAGTGATGGGATTATGCGATCGCATTGCCGTGTTAGATTTCGGTAAGTTAATCGCTTTGGGAGATCCGTCCACAGTCAGGGAGAATCCCGCGGTGATTGAAGCTTATTTAGGGGATGAATAAGGATTTTAGATAATTGCTATTTAGGTTAATGGGAGATAACAATGATTATTGAATTACCAGAGATAGTTAGAAAAAGAGTTAAAAGTATAGACCTCTTGTAAAAATCAAAAATTGTTGTTAGGGTTAGTAGTCAGTAGCCAGTAGTCAGTAGTCAGGATAATTAAGAATGAATAATAATTAATTAAATGGTATCTTGAACATATTTTAGGCAATTTAATCCTTATTTTTGCCGTTTTTGAACCCTCGAAAATTAATTATGCAAGAGGTTTAATCAAGGATGTTAACCTTTAAATCTGAGTTAAAACTCTACACTTGCTTCCACTTAAATGAGGCTGATTTTGTTCTGTGTTAGACTGATATTTGCGTAAGCTCTGCTCTCATTCTAGCATATATCGTGTCAATGTGCTACTATTTAACAGTAAAGCCAACCTAAAACGGCGGGGTTTCAGACCAAATTTTTCCATGATTCCTTTAACTCTTAATCTCTTGCAAGGTTCCGTTACTTTTCGTTTCAGTCCCAGTGCTGCCCTAGATTTGCAAAGGGAAATTAATATTTTACTTGATCGCCTAAAAGCGATCGCCAGTAATGCCTCTAGTGGGGGTAAACCCCAACCCCAAAAACCTCTGGAATATCAGCACACTGGTGATGTGTTTCTGGAAGTGTTTTGTAATCCCAATATTTATCCGAGTCCTTTTTCTGCTAAAGTTTTGTTAACGGTTCGCGATGATCGCCTACGCTTAACCACAGAAGCAGAATTAACCCGTGTGATCGAGGATTTAGAGCGTTATCTCGACCAAAATAGTTAGAAGCGGGGGATTTTTGGGGTTTCGACCTTTCCTTGTCGTTCCACCTTTCCCCATCTGATTATTCTTCTCTAGCTTGCCATGTTGCCGACCGATTTATTGATTTCCCGTCAAAATGGCGAGACAATTATTCCCAAACGCTTACCGATCGCTGCCGATTATCTGGCGATCGCTAAAGAACAAATCACCTGTTTTCAGGAAAGTATCGGTCAAACTAAGGGAGAATTAAGCCAAAAACTCCTAATCTTGGAGGGAGACAGTCCCGATTATAAAATTAAACGGGGATTTGCTCACCTATTAACCAATCATTTTGCCACCTTTGAGATTATTAGTCCCTTAGAACCGCAGGAATTAAGAAAAAGAGTTTTTGAACAAGCAGCCAACTTTGTTCCGATTCCCCAAAATCGATCGCTAATTCTTCAAACAATTGCCCAGCAACTCAGCCAAGAATTAAATCAAGAAATTTTTCCAGTGGCTCTAGAAAAAGGACTCTATGCTGATTTAGCAGAGAATAAAATTCTGACTCAATTTGATGCTCCCACCCCCGAAAACCTAATTCATCGTTTTAACCTCTCGCAAATTCAAGGTATTTTTTATCGGGCCAGTTATTTAATCATCAACGTCCACCGCAACGATCCGGGGGAATATAAATATCTCTTTCGCTATCTAAAACTATTTCGTTTAATGACTTATATCGAAGGGGATGCCGACACGGGATTCACTATTACTATCGATGGTCCCACCAGTTTATTTAAAGCTAACAGTCGTTATGGCATTGAAATCGCTAAATTAATTCCTGCCTTACTCCATGTTACTCACTGGAATCTGAAGGCACAATTACAGTACAAAGATTCCTATACAGGAACTATTAAAAAACAACAGTTCAATTTAGAGGATAACTGTGGTCTGGTGTCCCACTATTCCCCGGGTAAACCCTACGATAGTATGTTAGAGGAATCTTTCGCTAAACGTTGGTTACAGTTAAAAACTGAATGGCAGTTAGAAAGGGAAGTGGATTTAGTGCCTTTACCCGGAGGAGTGATGATTCCCGACTTCCGTTTAGTACATCCCGATGGTCGCGTTTTTCTCCTCGAAATTGTTGGTTATTGGCGACCAGAATACCTACAAAAGAAATTTTTACAGGTTAAATCGGCCCAAGCAAATAATCTAATTTTAGCCGTATCGGAACGGTTAAATCTAGAAAAAGCTGGAGTTAAATTTCAAAATCTACCCGCTCAGGTTATCTGGTTTAAAGATAAATTATCACCCCAAGCAGTGTTAGAAGTTTTAAATTAAAAGGTTAAGAAGTTAAAAGCGGAAGTATAGTTTCATACTCCCGCTTCGGTTTAATCAGACTAGGTTAGCCTTTTCGCTTAAGACCAGACAATGAGTGCTACCTTATTGAGCAATGGCAGGACTGATGGACACTTTCACCACTTTATTTTTTTCTTCTTCCGCTTTCGGGAGGGTGAGATTGAGAATGCCATCTTTGTATTCAGCGATCACGTTAGTGTTATCAACCCGGACCGGTAGAGGAATAACCCGATGGAATTTACCATAACGGAATTCAGTGCGGGTAAATCCTTCCTCTTCGGTTTTAATTTCCGATTTTCTTTCACCATTAATGGTCAGACTATCGGCTGTTACTTCCACGTTGAGGTCTTTGGCTTCCATACCAGGTATTTCCAGTTTAAGCTGAACTGCCTCTGGCGTTTCGGTAATTTCCGCCGCTGGGATGAAGGATAACCCCATTTTTTCGCCATTGCCTACATCAGTCGGCACAAGACGGTCAAACAAGCGATTCATTTCTTTTTGTAGGCTTTCTACTTCTCTGAAAGGTTCCCAACGTATAAGTGCCATATAATTCACCTCCGCAGTTTTCTTGACGCTAGAGATTTTGATTTATCTCTACACTTTTAGGATAGATAAAAGATTCTCTGACTGGGGTAGGGTTTTCGGTATTGAGTTTTTCCAGATTCCCGTACTATCTCCTATACTAGAGCTAGGTGAAAAAGTTTTTCCCGGGGAAGTGGGAAGTGGGGAGTGGGTAGGGTTGATTCATGAATCAACCCTACTATGAATTAACCCTACTATGAATTAACCCTACTATGAATTAACCCTAGGGGAGTGGGGGGTTTTCTCAGTGAACTGATAACTGATAACTGATAACTGACTCCACCAACAGACTTTTTCAGTAAACCCTAATTATCTACTGATGAATAATTAAACTTTCTAAACTGGTTTGTAAATCTTGGGTTAATTGTGCTACGGCCGAGCGTCGATCGCTTTTATAATCGCCATAGCGCTCGGATACGCAAATAGGCTTACCGATAGTTATTATCGCTTTTTGTTGACCAATTTGGGGACGGAAAAAGGGATTACCTCCCTTAATTCTTGTCACTAAATCCCAGAGCAATAAAATTGTCTCTGCGAATCTTTCTACGGTGGGGTTTTCTTTTACATAATAACCGGTTACTGACACGAAACTTTCGACAATTCTCATGTGCCACATTTTTAAATTAGCTTCATCGGCCAGGCGATCAGCTAATCCTAATTCAAGGGGAGAAATAGAATGAGTGGGTTTTAATTCTTGGCGATAAATGCGTTCCCATCCTGCTTGTTCTAAACGACGACAGCGATCGATCACATTACCATTAGGAGAAACATTAAAATACTTTTCTACGGTTTGTAAGGCCACATCTAATAAATTGGCTAAACGTTTGGCTAGGGTTTCGTTCGGATCATCACCATTGGCAGGCACTACCGGCAAAGATTGATAGTAGAAATCTCGATAAAAATCCTCCATTAAGGATAATAATCTTTCTCCTAACCGAAAAAGACGCTCGTATAAAACCTTTTCTTCTAGGGATGAATTCGGGATTGGTTGTAAACCGCTATCGGTTTCTAAATTAGTTAAAATTTGCTCGATTTCTTGCCACACTGGAGTCAGATAAAAATACTGAATACCAATAGGTAAAATAATTACTTCCTGCTGTTGTTTAGCTTTTCTGACATCATCCACACCCCAAAAAGCCAATTGAGAAATACCCGGCTCAATAGCACTGACAAGCTCATTATGTCCGTTAGTTGCCCCTTCTGGAGCAGCGGCTAAAGGATAATCTCCTTCTAATAATAAACGACGAGCCGAACGCAATCCGATTAAATCGGCTTTTCCCCGTTGAATTGGTGTGCCACCTAACTTAGAATATAACCATCCTACCCTTTCTCCAGCCCATAAAGGAATACCTCGATCGTACATAAAATGAGCGTGAATCGGTGCTGGTAATTTTATTCCTAACTCTTGGGCTTTTTTGGGTACTAATTTCCACAAAAGATAGGCCATACAGTAGGGATCGTTAATACTGGGATGACGAAAAGCAAGCAGTAAACGGACTTTTTTCTCTTGACTTTTTTGATAAAATGTGATTAAAGTTTCTAGATTGGCGGCGGAAATTTCTCTTAAATTGGTTTTAGTTTGTAACCAGAGAGGTAAAAAGATTTGACATCCCTTTAAAAGCAAGGGATTAAGGTCAGGGGGGATAAATTCGAGGGGGGGTTGTGCGCCCAAAGATAGATTAGACATACAAGTAGTCGTGCCAAATAAATTTCCTAGTTGAGACTCCGAGACAGGTATCAGATTTTAGTTTTCAGTTCATTGTTTACTGTTTACTGTTTACTGTTTAAGGAAGAATAAAAGAAAACTCTGATCAATAATTACCCACTGGCCAAAAGGTAATCACAGCAGCAAACAGGTGTCGAGCTAGATTTCAAATACACTGGGATTGCAGGCTCCCTCAACTGTGAAAGGAGAAATTAACCGACTTTGAACGAGGAGGAACAGGAGCAGTTTACCTCCTCACCTAAACAAATACAGCTATACTATAGCTCTATCCCCATTTCTCGCAAACGAGCCGCCATCTGTTGAGAACGCTGTCTTTCCGCTTCCAGAGCTTGCTGAGTAACATTTAATTGCTCCTGTGCTGCGGCTGCCTGCTCCTGGGCTGCAGCTGCTTGCTCCTGGGCCGCAGCCGCTTGCTCCTGGGCCGCTTCTTCCGGCAAGGGGATTAAATTGCCTTCCGGGTCATAAAATCTCGCCCAAATTGCCGTTTCTCGGTCAATAGTCCCCTCCCAAGTCCCCAACCAATAGCCTAAAGTTTCACACCATAACCAGCCGCGCTCGTTTCGTTCTAAAGAATGGTAGCGTTGGTCAGACCCTAAATGCCATCCTTGTAAAGAATTGGCATCAAAAGGATCGTAGATGAAATAATCTGGTGTGCGGAAGGTTCCCTCATAAATTGCCTTTTTTCGCACTTTATCGGTCTTGGCGGTACTAGGAGAGGTTAATTCCACGATAACGTCAGGATAACGTCCCTCTTCTTCCCAAATTACCCAACCCTGTCGCTCTCTCTTGCCATCGACATTGAGGACAGCGAAGAAATCGGGCCCGCGAAAATCGCGATTTTTGGCTTGTTCACGGCTGAAATAAATAAACATATTGCCACCGGTGTAGAAGTCGTCTCGTTCGCCGTAACCCTGGTGTAGGGAGCGAATCAAGACATTCATGGCAATGCGGTGTCGGTTGCTTGCCAAGGGTTCACCATCATCAAAAATTAAGTCTGTGGGGGGTGGGGTGGGTTCCCAGAAGTCCTCGAAATCTTCTTCTATCAGTGCCGGAGAGGTGGCAGTTTCGTCGCTTTTGGCAATCGTCATTTTTTCGGCCTCTCTAGGTGGGAGTATCCATATTTTTGCTGATTATTGATCCTATGTTACATCAGAATTTAGGAGTGAGGAGATAGATGTTAGGAGTTGAGAAAATTATCTTCGGTTAACAATGATCAAAACTTTTCTTCTGGGTGCGTTACATTGGGCTAACACACCCGACTAATATCCTTAAGCTAACCCAAAAACTTGGCTTTATCTTTAACTAATTTTGTCCCGATTCCGGCGGCAATGACTTCGGAGAGAATGCTAATTAAACGATAGATAGCAACGGTGACAAGTACGTTAGCGGCGGGAAATTTTTCTGTGTCTAAAAGTGCGATCACTGTAGCTTCAAAAACTCCTAATCCCCCCGGCGCTCCGGGGACAACTAAACCCAATAACCAAGCAAAACTAAAGGTTCCTAAGAGGGGTAAAATCTGAGCGGGGGTAATCATTTTTAATACCATCCAAGCTAAAATAAAACCCGCACCGCGCCACAATAAAAATCCAGTTTCACCCAGGAGAGGTACAAGAGGATATTTAGTTAGATAAACCGGTTCTTGAGCAATCTTTTTCTTTTGGCTAAGGATTTTCAGAGGATAATTTAAAAATTTGGGATGAATGCCGATTAAAATTAATCCTAAAACTAATATCTGTATCCCTAGACTTGAGCTAGATTTCATCCAACCTAAACCACTACCAATAACTGCTATGGCTAAGGCTGCACATACCAGCAATAAAAGTTCTAATAAAACGCTTAAACTAGCGGTTCCCCAATCACTTCCTGCTTTATTAATTGCCACGATGCGAGCATAAAAGTGACCGATATTACCGGGTAGATATTTTCCTAAATTGGTAATCATATAGATGCCAATTCCTGCGGAGGTTTTAATCGGTTGTTGATAGCTTTTGAGTATCCATGTCCACACCCATCCTGCCCAAATTTGAGCGATAACGGTGGTTACAAGTGCCAAGAAAAGAAATAACCAGCCATGATTTTCAATTCTAACTGAGGTGACGTTATCCCAGTTATTTTTAAGGTTACTGAGAACAAAAAATAAGGTTCCCCCAATAATCAGCCAACGTAGAAACTTTTTCAGCATTTCGTTTTTTCCTTTATTCATTTTCTGGAGGAAACCAATCGAGATCAAGGAGATTTTCTAAACTGTAGGGACATTGCCCAGGAAAACTAACTTGATTATCGGTTTTTTCTCTAACATAATTTAAGGCTTTCTGGTAAATACGAGGTAATTCTTTAGTGAGATAATTGCGGAGATTAGTAGTTAAATAAGTGTCGATCTGGTTTTTGAAATTGACGATTTCTGAACGCCAATGACTACGATTATATTTTCTCTTGACTGTCCAAAATTGTAGCAGTAAACAATGTCTAATAATTTGCTCTAATAAACTAGCAACACGAAACTTTTTTTCGTTTCCCAAATCTTCTAACTCCTCGATTAAATTGTCTAAATCTAAAGCGTCAAAATTTTTAGCCTTGAGCAGCTCTATAGTTTCTTCTAGCCAGAGAGAATCATCAATTTCGTAGAGAGTTTTTAAGTCGGGAATAACAGTCATTTTTTATCTCCTTTATTTGTAAGGTGGTAGCCAATTAGGAGCGAGCAGTTCTTCTAAACTGTAGGGACAAGTATCAGGAAAGTTGAC
>NZ_JAPZSO010000163.1:0-26997 GCF_027531715.1 Microcystis sp. LE19-8.1F
ATGTGGGTGTGTTTTAGATAGGGATGAAAACGCCGCTATCAATATCCTTAAAAAAGGGTTAAGTACCGTAGGGCATACGGGAACTTTCGGGCTAGATCCGATAAACGCTTGGGGAGAGAATACCTCTACTTTTTCAGAAGCGATTCTGTCTAAGCAAGTAATCTCTTTGAACCAAGAATCCCCGTCTCTTTAGAGCGGGGAGTGTCAACCCTTAAAAGCCCTAAATTAGTCAATTCATGACCACTACGCCGCGTCTTTCCCCCCAAGTACCCCAGAGTTGCACCGGTCGCCCCTCGGTTCCCCTCTCGGTCTATCGAGAATTAGTCAAAGAATTGCAGGCCACTCAGGCACGGGCGGAATCTCTAGAAGCACAAAACCAGCAACTTGTCAAGAGTAATCGGCAATTACGTCAGGAAATCGAGACAGTAGTTGCTCAGGGAAGAAGATTAGAAAAAGTGGTAGAGAGTTTCGAGAGGAATCCCGTCGAGGAACCCTCCTTCCTGATCCCGGTTCGTCCCCGTCTGGTTACACCCCCTTCTCCTTCGCTGCCGGTTAAGAAAGAAGTCTCAGTCACCCCTCCCATCACCCTTACTGCTTCAAAACAGCAATTACCTAAAAATATTTGGTTACTGGTCGGGTTAATTATTGTCGTGGTTCTTACCTCTGGTTTAGGGGCTTTTTGGCTGGTTTCTGCCTCTAGAAACGCGGGTTCGACCGACTGATTCACGGGGGCATCTCACATTTGCAGAAATACCGACAATCAGCAATTATTAGTAACTCTTAAATTATTACAGATATATCAGCAGCTGGCTGTAAGCATCCCACCGAAAAGCTAATGCGCTCCAGGGTTTGGGTAGGGCTGATTCATTCTTCGAATCTAATTCTTTTTTTTTGCTACCTTTAATCGCTGTAGGTTGATTCATGAATCAACCTACTATAACTGGACCAGGGTTTGGGTAGGGCTGATTCATTCTCCGAATCTAATTCTTTTTTTGCTACCTTTAATCGTTTATGAGGTAAGCAAAGCACGACGTTTAGTATCAGTTCCCATCTTTTGCCCCTAGGCTTTCTGTTCCTGTTTAGATTTATGTAGGGGATCCATATAAATCTCTAAGCGCTTAAATACCAGAGAGGAAAGGGTAGTTAAAACCAAATAAACTAAAGCAACAGCGATATAAATCTCGAAAGCTTTATAGGTAGTGGCTACCATTAATTGACCTTGCCGGAATAATTCTTCAAAACCGATTACTGCCGCTAAACTGGTATCTTTAATTAGGGTGATAAATTCATTCCCCAACGGTGGCAACATCCGGCGAAACGCTTGGGGAAAAATCACCTCGCGCATGGTTTGCACCGGGGACATTCCTAAACTAGAACAAGCTTCCCATTGACCATTATCGATCGATTGAATACCGCCGCGCATAATTTCAGCTAAATAGGCCGCCACATTTAAACTTAGGGCAAATAGGGCTGCTGGTAAACGATCTAAGTCGATATTTAAGCCAATTTCTCGGAACAACCCGGGCAAACCAAAATAGATCAAGAATAATTGCACCAGCATCGGTGTTCCCCGAAAGAAATCCACATAGATGCGGCAAATTGTTTTTAACCATTTGTAGGGAGAAATCAGGGCAATGGCCACTAAAGTTCCACCAATTAACCCGAACAGAAAAGACAGAACCGTTAACAGAATTGTCCAAGGAACCCCTTTAACAATCAGGTTATAGAATAATTCTCCCCAGTTAAAACTCGATTCCTGTAAATTCTTTAAAGCTGGGGCAACTAAAGGTAATTCTGGCGGTTTTTCTCCAAACCATTGCCGAAAAATAGCATCGTACTGACCACTTTCTATGACTCGACCTAGAGCATCATTAATTAATTGGAGATAGGGGGAATTTTTTGGTAAAGCAATGCCATAGAATTCCTCCGTTAATAATTCTCCGACCACTTTTACTCCCCGTAAACCCGCTTCTTTAATTGCATACAAAGTCACGGGTTTATCGTTAACTACCGCATCAACTCGACCATTAATTAATTCCTGCAAAGCTAAAGCCGCCGAGTCAAATTGACTAACTGTTGCCCCCGGTATTTTTGTCGCTTCTAAGGCTCCCGTAGTGCCAATTTGGACGGCAATTCTTTTGCCTTTTAAGTCTTCAAAATTTTTAATCGTCTGATTATCTTCCCGAACAGCGATCGCTAAACCAGCCTTAAAATAAGGTCGAGAAAAAGAAATCGCTTGGGCGCGTTCGGCGGTGATGGTCATACCACTAATAGCGGCTTCCACTGTTCTCGCTTGTAGAGCCGGAATAATGCCATCAAAGGGTAAATTTCTAAAGTCAATATTGAGATCGGCTTCTTTGCCAATCGCTCGCATTAAATCGATATCAAACCCGGTTAATTGTCCCCCTTGTTGAAATTCAAAGGGCGGAAAAGTCGCTTCTGTGGCGACTCGAAAAGGATTAGGAGGGGTCTGAGAAAAAGCCGGAATAACAGTTAATCCGAGCGCCAAGACTAATCCTAACAAGGCAAAGATGACTCTCTGCACCACCCGCCCTCGCCAAAATTTAATCATTTTTTAATTGTTTCTCCTTGATTTTTTTGCTCAATTAAGTTAATAATTTCGTCCTACTTCCCACCCAAGACAGATGTAGAGAGACTATTTGAGTATTATGATTATTCCTCTTGATAAAATGTCGTCAAGGATACAATTTAGCAGAAACTAATCTGGATACTTTTATACAGAATGTAAAATTTTCTACGAGAGGATATTATGACCACTACCACCCCTGTGATTGTCACTGAAGGTTTACGCAAAAGTTACGGCTCTTTAGAGGTACTTAAAGGAGTTACAGGCACTCTTTATCAAGGGGATGTGGTATCGGTAATCGGTCCCTCTGGCTGCGGTAAAAGTACCTTTTTACGCTGTCTCAATCGTTTGGAAACAATTAACGGCGGCCGCTTGGAGGTGATGGGGATTGACATCTCTTCCCCGAAGTTAAATCAATCGGTCCTCCGCAACTTACGCAGCCGGGTAAGTATGGTGTTTCAACACTTTAATCTTTTTCCCCATCTCACCGTTTTGCAAAACTTGATGTTAGCTCCCAAGCAAGTGTTACACCACTCGGAAAATGAGGCTAAAGATACGGCAATTCATTATCTGGAAAAGGTGGGATTAGCCGCAAAAGCCGATGTTTATCCCGACCAATTATCGGGAGGACAAAAACAACGGGTGGCGATCGCTCGCAGTCTCTGCATGAAACCAGAGGTGATTTTATTTGATGAACCCACTTCGGCCCTGGATCCGGAATTAGTCGGGGAAGTGTTAAACGTTATGCGTCAATTGGCCGATGAGGGGATGACTATGGTAGTCGTCACCCACGAAATGCAGTTCGCTAAGGAAGTCTCTAACAAGGTTTTGTTCTTTAATCAAGGTGTGATCGAAGAAGCAGGCGCTCCCGACACCTTCTTTAATAATCCCCACAGCGAGCGCCTACAAGCCTTTTTAAGTCGTATCAATAGTAACTAGGGTTGGCTGAATTCAGGAGGCAAAAGGCAAAAGGCAAAAGGCAAAAGGCAAAAGGCAAAAGGCAGCTTTATTCTCCCCACACCCCACACCCCACACCCCACACCCCACACCCCACTTCTCCAACAATTGTAAAGAAATGTTACAATTATGCTGTCATAACAGCTTACCATCTTGACAGGGAGGAAAGATAGTGGTTATAGTAAGGACACATACCCGGGTAAACCAATTTAGTGATATGCAAGACAAGCAAAAAGTCACACTGTACCTTCCCCCTGGAGTCCATCGTCAACTAAAAATAAGGGCTGCGATCGATGAAGAATCGATGTCAGGGCTGGTGGAAAAAGCGATCGCTTTCTACCTAAAATACCCCGAAAAGGTAGAAGAAATCGAAGCCGCCGCCTATGGCAAAACCTATCAGGTTCATGTCTGTCCCGAGTGTGATGCCGCCTTAGTAATGAAAGAAGATCGGCTAAGGTCGATCAAACGCCAGCCCGGAATAGTCGGCGACGAGTTCCCGCTCGAAGTTCCCGAACCCGTCGGAGCCCAAGCAACCGCAGAGGGAGAAGCAGCCTTAGTTCCCTGCTAAACTCTCAGTAGCCGAACAAGGCATCTACAGCCATCAGCCGCCCAAGGTCAAAACCGTTACCACAAATAGGGTCGATGTTATGAAAGAAGAGCTAGAAATTCTCGTCAAGGCTCAGTACCCCCTGATTTACCTCGTCACCTCCGAGGAGGAAAGGGCGGAAGAAGCCATCAGCAAAATAGCCCAACTAAATACACAACATCGACGGGTGTTTGTCTGGACTGTCACCCACGGCATGATCGAACAGGGTCAACCGCGCCAAACCAGTCAACATAATACCGTATCTCCAGAAGCGGCGATCGAATGGGTAGTGCGTCAACGGGAAGCGGGCATCTACATCTTCAAAGACCTGCATCCGTTCATCACTTCCGCCCCGGTCACTCGCTGGTTAAGAGATGCGATCGCCAGCTTTAAAGGAACCGAAAAAATCATTATTTTAATGTCTCCCCTGCAAGAAGTCCCCATAGAACTAGAGAAAGACGTAGTAGTTCTAGATTTTCCCCTGCCGGACATGGGAGAGTTAGATACGGTTCTCTCGCAACACCTAGGCAAAAATCAAAATCGCCGTACCACCACAGAAGTGCGGGAAAAACTCCTGAAAGCGGCCTTGGGCTTAACCAAAGATGAAGCCGAAAAAGTTTACCGCAAAGCCCATGTAAAAGCGAACAAATTGACGGAAGACGAGGTAGAAATCGTCCTTTCCGAGAAAAAACAACTGATTCGCCGCAACGGAATTTTAGAATACGTTGAAGAGGACGAGACCATCAACGCCGTCGGTGGTCTGGAAGAACTAAAAAAATGGTTAAAACAGCGCTCGAACGCCTTTACAGAAAGAGCCAGAGGTTACGGACTCCCCCAACCGAAAGGGATGCTAATTTTAGGAGTACCGGGCTGTGGTAAGTCCTTAATCGCTAAAACCACCTCGCGCCTCTGGGGTTTACCGCTCCTGCGCTTAGATATGGGACGGGTTTACGATGGTTCCATGGTGGGACGGTCTGAGGCTAACCTGCGTAATGCCTTAAAAACTGCCGAATCCATCTCCCCGGCCATTCTTTTCATCGATGAATTAGATAAAGCTTTTGCCGGTGGCACGGGATCCGCCGATTCCGATGGGGGAACCTCTAGCCGCATCTTCGGCTCCTTCCTGACTTGGATGCAGGAAAAAACCTCGCCCGTCTTCGTTATGGCCACAGCTAACCGGATTGAACGGCTACCGGGGGAATTTCTCCGCAAGGGGCGCTTCGATGAAATCTTCTTTGTCGATTTGCCCAATTCCGAAGAAAGACAAGATATCTTTAATATTCACCTGACTAAACGACGCTCCGACATTTCTCGCTTCGATTTGGAGCAGTTAGCCAAGGTATCCGATGGGTTTTCCGGTGCGGAAATAGAACAGGCGCTGATTGCCGCCATGTATGAGGCCTTCGCCCAAGATCGCGAATTCACGCAATTGGACATTATTGCGGCGATTAAGGCGACTCTGCCCCTATCTCGCACCATGACCGAACAGGTGACGGCCCTGCGTGATTGGGCCAGACAACGCGCCCGACCTGCTTCGGCCTCCGTCGCTGAGTACCAGCGATTGGAGTTCTAACAGACTTTCGCCCGCTCCCAACGGGATGAAAGGCTAGTTCTCAGGGACTAGCAATGCCTCGCAAAGCCGCTTGGCGGCACTCTTTAACTCTCGATCTGTTGTTGTTGATTCTTATCTACAAAGAGGAAATTCCAATGTCTCATTTTAGCACTCTCCGGACCAAAATCACCGATGCCGAAATCCTCAAAGCTTCTCTCCGCGACCTCGGCATTAGCGTGAAAACTGAAGCCGATGTTCGTGGTTACAACGGTCAACGGGTTCGCTCCGACATCGTTGCTGTTCTCGATGGCGAATATGATCTCGGTTGGTCTCGCAATACCGACGGCAGTTTCGATTTAATCGCTGACCTCTGGGGTGTAGCCAAAAAACACAATCAAACCGAATTGATCAACTCGATCAACCAAAAATACGCTGTGAACAAAACCCTATCCGAAGTGAAACAGCGTGGTCTGCAAAACGCTAACGTTAAGCTAGTCGTTCAAAGCTAAGATTTACAGCGCGTTCCCAAGCCTAGGGGTTGACCAGTTCGGTTAACCCTTTTTTCTGTCTGTGGGGTATGTTAAGAATAGTAAAATTAACTTGACAAAAATGCTCCGACCCGAAGAAAGAACTAAATTCGATCCGACCAAAGACAGCGATTTTTATGCTTTTCCCCGCTTCGTCACCCACGTGGATGAGGGTTTTATCGATCGATTAACCGCTCTCTACCGAGAGATATTATCGCCGAATACACGCATTTTAGACCTGATGAGCAGCTGGGTGTCCCATTTACCGGAGGAGATGGAATTTGAGCATATCGAAGGTCACGGGATGAATGGGGAGGAGTTAGCCAAAAATCCCCGCTTGCATAGTTATTTTGTCCAAGACCTCAATGCACAGCCAAAATTGCCCCTAGAGGATAGTTCTTTTGATGCGGTGTTAATCACGGTGTCGGTGCAGTATTTGCAGTATCCAGAGGCGATTTTTGCGGAACTGTATCGCATTTTAAAGCCTAATGGTCTGGTGGTGGTCAGTTTTTCCAATCGGATGTTTTACCAAAAAGCGATCGCTGTTTGGCGCGATAATAGCGATTTAGGCCGGGTAGCGTTAGTGAAATCCTATTTTAAATCGGTGGCGGGATTTAGGGAAGTACAGGGGATCGTTCGTCCTGCTACTACCCCCAGTTTCCTGCAAATGTTAGGAATTATGGTCGCTGATCCCTTCTATGCAGTGATAGGAAAAAAGAATCCTCTCTAGGATTGTAATCATCGTTAACACTCCTAGGGTTATTCCTAATATTGACTCTCCCCCGCTAACCGCTCGCGCGGTGTAGCGGGGGATTCTCGGTTCATAGGCTTTTAACTAGATCGACTGGGTTTAACCCGGTCGATCCCCGTCAAATCGCCTCCGCGAGCATTTTCTAACACGGTCAGTCCGACCGCGTTTTTGCCTCGATTCTCCCCCGATGTCGGGGGGGTTGCCTTTTGCCTGTTGCCTCATCTCAACAAGCAATTTAAATGCGCGGGCAGCTTACTTTTGACCGTTACCCTGCATAGCTAAAACCGCATCGCGCAGTTTATCCGGCACTTCTTGCAGGTGATCCTCATCCCACCGGAAGAAACCGACCCCCATAGTCAAAGAACGCAATTCAACGATCAAATCGTGCATTTCCGCTTGGGGGAGATAGGCCGTCACCTGATCCCAACCTTTCCACTCCTCAGAAGCTTCAAAACCCTGAATTTGTCCGCGTTTGCCACTGATTAACTGTAAAACCTTGGCGGTGTATTCTGAGGGAGCGAGAACCGTCACCGATAGAATTGGTTCTAATAAGACTGGATGACATTTAGGTAGTCCCTCCGTCATCGCTAGACGGGCCGCTTGTTTAAAAGCTTGTTCGGAACTATCGACACTGTGATAGGAACCATCGGTGAGAGTAACATCAATATCCACCACGGGGAAACCCAAAGGACCATGACCGAGATATTCCCGCACTCCCGTTTCCACCCCGGGTATATACTGTTTGGGGACGACACCACCGACAATGGTTTCATGGAAGTGGAAACCTTCCCCCCGGGCCAGGGGTTTAATATCGAGGTAAACATCACCAAAAGCACCGTGGCCGCCGGTTTGGTGTTTATAGCGTCCGTGGGATTTGGTACTGGCCTTGATTGTTTCCTTGTAGGGGACTTGGGGTAAATGGGTGGTCATCGGTAGATTATACTTGCGTGCTAGGCGATCGAGGGCCACTTGCAGATGAATTTCTCCCTGTCCCCAAAGAATCACTTCTTTAGTGTCGCCGTGTTGTTCCCAGTAGAGGGAGGGATCTTCTTCGATCAGTTTTGTCAAAGCTGAACTTAATTTAACTTCATCCTTGCGATTTACGGCGGCAATGGCCAAGGCAAAGACGGGTTTGAGTTGTAAACCTTTGGGAAGATCGGGTTTTTGACTGCCGCTGCTAACCACGTCTCCGGTGGCGATTCCCTCCAAACGACCGAGAGCGACAATTTCCCCCGCTTGCGCTTGCTGTAAGGGTTGTTGTTGTTGTCCCATGAGACGATAGATACCACCAATCCGCACACCGTTCAAGGCCATGCCATCGTTAAGGGTTCCCTGCCAGATTCGCCCTAGGGAGAGGCGACCGCCCTGGGGAGTAAAATAGGTTTTGAGGATTTGTACCACTGCGTCCCCGTCCGCACTGGTATCGAGACCGCGACGGTTGGCAGTAATTGTCGGGGCCGGTGTTTCTTCCACTAAAGCGGTGAGGAGATGACGCACACCATAATCCCGTTCCGCCATACCGAAGAACACGGGTACTATCTGATCGGCTCCCAGTTCTTGTTTTAAGTCTTGGAGAATTTCTTCCCGGGAGGGGTTAATATCTTCGAGGAGTTCTTCTAAAAGATGATCGTCAAATTCGGCGATCGTTTCCAGCATTTCTTGTCGAGCGCTCTGTTCTTCTTCCTTGAGGTGGTCGGGTAAAGCTACAGGATCGGCGGGACTGTTAGCATGGTAATGATAAGCCTGTTCGTTGATTAAATCGATAAATCCGATAATTTCGTTATTCTGACGGATAGGATATTGCTGGGGAACGAGGGGACGACTAGAAACGGATTTGAGAGCTTGTAGGACTTCGTTAAAGTGACTATTACAGCGATCCATCTTGTTGATGAAGATTAGATGCGGAATTTCCCAATCATCGAGGAATTTTAGCAAGGGAGCCAGGGTGAGAACTCGATCGACCACTGGTTCACAAACGATAATAGCAGCACCGGCCCCGACGAGGGCATTATAGGTTTCACTGGCAAATTCGATCGAACCGGGGCAATCGAGAAAGGTAAAATTTAGGTCTTGGTATTGACTATGGGCAACGGAAACTTCTACACTCATCTGTCGATCCCGCGCTTGGGTGGAACTATCACCAACGGTATTGCGATCGCTGATTTTTCCTTTTCTGGTGATCGCTCCTGTGACGAAAAGTAAACTTTCCAGTAAGGAGGTTTTGCCACTGGAGTAGGGGCCGACAAGGGCCACATTACGGGTGTTTGCTCCGGTACTTTGGTTCATACAGATACCCCCAACAATGATTTAGTGATTAGTTGCGGCGATTGGACGATATTTACACTCGATCGCCCTAGGAAATATACTGTCATAGCACTGAAAATTACTCTCAGGACGTATTTAGAAGTGAAAGGCCTGTCTTGCCATAATTTTGCCTAGTGCTACAGGTGTATTCTTTCTTACTCTTCACCCTAACTCAGTCTCAAGCATTACATCCCATTCTCGCAATCTCTTGTAAAATCTCGCCTACTTTTAGTTAAGGAACTTGAATAAATGTTAACTAAGCTGTTAACTATCCACCGTCTTTCTCATCAACTGGATTTACAAAAACGAGAGGCAGCCTGATATAGTGAGAGGTCGGGATGATGTTTATCAAGCAATTTTTATGTTGAAAGCTGGAATCGTGGGACTGCCAAATGTGGGGAAATCGACCCTATTTAACGCTCTGGTGGCTAATGCCAAGGCCGAGGCGGCTAATTTTCCCTTTTGTACCATCGAACCGAATGTGGGTGTGGTATCCGTCCCCGATGAACGTCTGGAGGTTTTGGCTAAAATCTCTAATTCTGAGAAAATCGTGCCGACGCGGATCGAATTTGTCGATATTGCCGGATTAGTTAAGGGTGCGAGTCGCGGGGAAGGATTGGGTAATCAATTTTTGGCTAATATCCGGGAAGTGGACGCGATCGTTCATGTGGTGCGCTGTTTTGATAATGATGATATTATTCATGTTTCTGGGTCCGTGGATCCGGCCCGGGATATCGAGGTGATTAATCTAGAGTTAGCTCTAGCGGATTTGGGACAGGTGGAGAAGCGGGTGGAACGTTTACGCAAACAGGCGAAAAATAGCAAGGAAGCCGCCGAAGAATTGGCTATCCTTGAAAAAATCCTAATTTGTCTTAATGACGGTATTTCGGCGCGAAAAGTGGATTTAAGCAAAGAGGACGAAGAATTAATTAAAAATCTCGGTTTATTGAGTCGTAAACCGATTATTTATGCCGCTAATGTTAGCGAAGATGATCTGGCCACGGGTAACGATTGGGTAGAAAGTGTCCGTCAAATTGCTCAACAGGAACAGGCAAAAGTTGTGATCGTTTCTGCTCAAGTAGAATCGGAATTAGTGGAATTGTCGGAGGAAGAAAGAAAAGATTTTCTCGGTTCTTTAGGAGTAGAAGAAGGGGGATTAAAATCTTTAATTAAAGCTACCTACGAGTTATTAGGACTGCGTACCTATCTCACCACTGGACCCCAAGAAACCCGCGCATGGACGATTATTTCTGGCATGAAAGCACCCCAAGCAGCCGGAGTTATTCACTCGGATTTTGAACGGGGTTTTATTCGTGCAGAAACTGTGTCTTATCAGGATTTAGTTAATAGTGGTACGATGAGCGCGGCTAAAGAAAAAGGTTTAGTCAGAAGTGAAGGCAAGGAATACATTGTTCAAGAGGGTGATGTTTTACTATTCCGTTTTAATGTTTAGCTAAAAATAAATCAGGTGAGCGTCGCCCACCTGATCAAAAGGCTAAACAATAGGCGTTGTCAATAGCTGTAGGGCTAATTCATGAATTAGCGCCAATTGTAGGGCTAATTCATGAATTAGCCCTACAATTGGCCTTGTCAATTTGAAAGATGCTCCGAATTTCTGTCATCAACAATCTCTCAGCTTTTTTTACTCACTTTGGTTAACATTAAACTGAATTTTTTATCTCTTGACATCCTCTAATTTATATTCTATAATCAGGTATAGTGGCAAGTTCTTGTTTAATCAAGATGGCGATTATCTCTGTCCACTAAAAGACTGGTTTGCTAGGAGTCGAGGCTAAAAATATTCTATCTATTCAACAACCCGCAAGGGTAAACGGTCAAATCAAGCGCAGTAGCAGTAAATGAAAGAGCAAGGATTGTTATTTTCTGAAGATAGCCTGTTACCTGAAAAACTCCCGCAAATTCAGGAATTACGACCTTCTAACAATCTTTCAGCAGTTTTTGAAGAGTGCCATAATTATATTTACGCCAACGAAGGAATGCTCAAAGACAAGATTTTTCACGAGATGGTTAAACTAATCATCATCAAACTTCATGATGAAAAATCTGTCAAGCAATCTGTAAATTTTGGCGTTACAGCAAGTGAATATAAAGCCATCGTAGCCAATAAGTCCGATGAATTTATGTCGCGTCTCAGTCAATTATTTACCTCCATCAAGAATCATTATCGGGGATTTTTCACCGATGACACATTCAAGTTAAAACCTTTAACTCTTGCTTATATTGTAGGCAGGTTACAGTACATTAATTTAAGTAAAACATCTGGCGATATAAAAGGGGAAGCCTTCCAGACTTTTGTAAATAGACACCAGCGTGGAGATAGGGGAGAATTTTTTACCCCTCACCCAATTGTACGCCTTGCGGTTGAAATGATAGACCCCAAACCAAACGAAAAAATTATAGATCCTGCTTGCGGAAGTGGTGGTTTTTTAATTCAAGCAATAAACCATGTTCGACAAAATAATCCAGAGTTCGATATAGCAAGTTTTGTGCAAGAAAGTATTACAGGAATTGAATTTAATCCTGATGTCGCCCTTTCGGGAATGATTCGTTTAGTTTTTGAAGGTGGCACAGGTTCAGAAATTATCTGCACTAATGCGCTTATCGAAGATGAAAAATTAAATAATTCTTTTGATGTTATCTTGACCAATCCTCCTTTCGGAAATAAAGGCAAAGTAGAAGACCAGAAAATTCTTAAATCATATCTTCTCGCCAGGAAATGGCATAAATCAGCGTCCAATGGTTGGGAAGTTTCCCCAACCGTTTTAGCGGGTCAGTCGCCCGATATTTTATTTATTGAGAAATCTATAAAATTATTGCGCGCAGGTGGACGCATGGCGATTATTCTGCCCGATGGTTTATTACAAAATATCTCTAATGAACCGATTCGGCATTGGTTACGCTCCCAAACAAAAATATTAGGTGTTGTTTCCATACCGCCAGAAGCCTTTGTACCCTACGGCACTGGAATCAAGACATCACTTTTGGTAGTTCAAAAATTACCAGCAAACCATGATTCTTGTTTTATGGCACAAATCAAAAAAATAGGCTATGACGTTAAAGGACAAACAATATATAAGCGCAACGAGTCGGGAGTTATAGCCCGAACAAAATCAGGTTTGCCAATAGTTGACGATGATATAGATGATATTTCTCACTCTTTTAGGTCATTTATCAATGGCGAATTTGCACAAAACAGCGATTGTATTTATACAGTTAAGAATACCCTGCTCAATTCGAGACTGGATGCCGAACATTATTTACCCAATGACCAAAAATTATTAGAACATCTAAAATCTATTGGGGCGAAACCTTTAGGTGAAATTGCCGATATTTTGAGAGATGCGGCTGATTTTCGTTTAGCTAGGGATAGTGAAATTAGATATATAGCTATTTCTGATGTTGATTATCGTACAATGCAAGTTGTTTCTCAACAAATAATCAAGGCACATGAGGCCCCATCTCGCGCAACTTATAGATTGTACAAAGGCGATATTATTACAGCAATTTCAGGAGCAAGTACGGGAACACCACGCCAAGCAACAGCCCTAATCACAGAAGATGAAGACGGAGCAATTTGCTCAAATGGATTTTCAGTATTAAGAAATATTCAGGGAGTCGAGCCTTTGTTTTTATTAGTATATATGCGAACAGACTTTTTTTTGCGTCAGGTTAAAAGGTACATGACAGGTCATGCTATTCCTACTATTTTAGTAGATGATGTGTCAAAAGTTTTAGTGCCTATTCCACCCCAATCTGAACAGCAGAGAATAGCAAAAAGTATGGCTGAAATTCAAGCAATTAGAAAAGAAGCGTTAAAAGCAAGTGAGAATGTTGTTAACGAAATGAGTCTTTTACTTGGCCAATTTGAGTAAGGCAAAAAGCAGGTTAAGCTTAGAAAAAGTCTTAATACTAAATCCGGTTATTAAACACTGATTATCTATTACCACTTTTGCCTGTCCTGATATGTAGCCTATACTCAACGGATTTAGTATCAGTCGCTAGTCGGGGAGAAGAATATAAAGAATTATTAAATTGTAGTTTTTGATACATTTGTGGGGGGGGAATGTGTATTATCTCTTTCGTCTGCCTGTTGTCTTGGGTTAGGCTGTTGCTTGACCAAGCTGCGAGCAAGACGATAGTTGCCTCTATTCACCCGTTTGCTCAATCAAGATGATTAAAAACCGATTAATTCCCACCCTAGCTTTAGCTGGCGCAACTTCTCTCGCTGCTATGCTCACTCCTGTGGCAGCAACGGCCGTTACTTTTACTGTTAACCGCAGTTGGAGTAATGGTAGTAATAACGCTTCTTTAGTGGGAACCGTAGATGTGCCAATAGGTAGCTATACTATCAACTCAACTGGTACTCCCAATCCCTTTACCAACGTTAACCTTACCTTGACAGTTAATGGTACTCCTTTTACTTTAGATACTGTCGTCATTCCTAGTGGCTCTATCAGCGGAACAGGGCAATTTTTGGTTAATGCCACATCTTCAACGTTAACTTTTAATACAAACGTTTCTGGTTTTAACGCGGCCAGAGTAAGGTTTCAGAACTCAGGAAATCCGTTCGGCAACAGGTGGTATGACATCGGTACTTTCCTTGACTTCTTCACTTTTCAGCTTGTGAATTTTGAAGGTTCAATCGCTTCACCTGGTTTCACCGAGGTTGTAGCTTCAGTATCTTTACCCGTAACTTTTGGGACAGCACAAACAGCACAACAAGTACCTGAACCCGCCTCCCTCTTTGGTCTTGGAGTCCTCGGTACTCTCGGCGCAGCTTCAACCCTCAAACGCAAACTAAAGCCATCCAAATCAGCCGAAAAAGAAACCACAAAAGTAGGCTAAATTGCTCACAAAAAATACAATAAATGCCCCCTTCAATTAGCCAGTTGAGGGGGGTTTATTTTTAGTCCATGTTTCTATTTAGGGTTTGCTGAATAAATGTGAAATATAGACGAGGTAAGGGTTTTATTGTCCTGTTTTGCTCTCACAGGTGCAAGATTTTGAGAGAATCGTGGTTCAAAACCTTGCGTCTTCATCGGCCCGCGTCCTGTAGGGGCGAAGCATTCGGGCAATAACCTATCGGTGAAACCGTAGATTTTCTATCCGAATGCTTCGCCCGTACTTTTTCAGCAAGCCCTATTCATTGATTTTTTTGTCCAATGGCAACTTTTACATCAATATCGTCAAATTCAATGAGTATGGTGATCTTGTGCTACAATAGAGGTCTGTTAAAAGTAAAAAGAACAATCAATTAAGTAGGTAGGCGTTAAAAATTATCAGACACCCCCCTTATCAAGGGGGGCAGGGGGGATCGAACCTAAAATACATTTTTAATTTAATTATAACCAGCTACTTACCATGAATAGCAAGACAGAAATCACTATTCAAGTTCCTTTAGAAATTGCTAGATATTACGCTAAAATTAAACCCAATGACCGAGGGAACATAGAAAACAAATTAACTGAAACTATTCAATTAGAATTAGAAAAATATCGTCAAAAAGCAGTGGCAAGATTATCACCAATTATGGATCAAGCTAGTGATGAAGCAGAAGCTAAAGGATTAACTCCAGATATTTTAGCGTCTATTTTAGAACAAATTGAGAGTTAATCACATTACTAAAAACGGATTAGCTGTAGGGCTAATTCATGAATTAGCCCTACAATAGGCGTTGTTATTCTGATCTGACAACGCCGATAAATCAACGGGGATTTTCAATTTGCCCGGGAAATGTGCGTCGCCAGGGCCGCCGATTGTAGGATAGGGGTAGTGGTGACGGAATCCGTCGCTAGGGTAAAGAGAGGATTGGAGAGGATACCGGCCAGGGAAGTCGCCACTAGGGAGAGGACAATGCCCACCTGTAGGGGACGCATCCCAGTAAGAGTCCAATTGATAACGGGGTAATTTTTCACCGCATCGGACATCTCTTGGGGTTCCTTGACCACCATCATTTTGACCACACGGATATAGTAGTAAATCGAGGCCACACTGGTAACTAAACCAACGAGGACGAGGGCATAAAGTCCCGCTTGCCAACCGGCCCAGAATAGATAAATCTTACCAAAGAAGCCCGCTAGAGGCGGAATTCCCCCCAAAGAGAGCAGACAGATGCTTAAACAGAGGGTTAGGAGCGGATCTTTCTGGTAGAGTCCCGAATACTCAGCGATCTGATCGGTTCCAGTTCTCAGAGCAAAGAGAATCACACAGGCAAAAGCCCCTAGGTTCATGAACAGGTAAATTAACAGATAGAAAATCATGCTAGAGTAACCCGCGTCAGTACCGGCGGTTAAACCAATCATGACAAAACCCGCCTGACCGATCGAGGAATAGGCTAACATCCGTTTCATGCTAGTTTGGGCCAAGGCGACCACGTTGCCGAGGATCATGCTCAAAATTGCTAGAGCGATAAAGATAAACCGCCATTGTTCGCTGACTAGACCGAAAACCGTCACTAATAGGCGAATTGCTAGGGCAAAACCGGCCGCTTTGGAACCCACCGAGAGGAAAGCCACCACGGGAGTGGGTGAACCTTCGTACACATCAGGAGTCCACTGGTGAAAGGGAACCGCCGAAATTTTGAAGGCGATACCGGCAATCACAAACACTAATGCGATCGCTAAGGCCAGGGACTGACCACCGTTAACATCAGTTAATTTTTGGGCAATGGCACTTAAACTGGTTTCACCTCCGGATAAACCGTAGAGAAGGGAAACACCGTAGAGGAAAATCGCCGAACTAGAAGCTCCAATTAACAGGTATTTTAAAGCGGCCTCGTTCGATCGAGGATCCCGCTTCATGTAACCGGTCATTAGATAGGAGGAAATACTGAGCATTTCTAGGGAGATGAAGATCATCACCAATTCACTAGCGCCAGATAGGAACATTCCCCCGAGGGTTGCGGTGAGCATAATGGCCAAGAATTCCGCTAGGGAAGTTCCCGCTTGTTCCACATAACGGATAGACATCAGCACTGTGGAGGCGGTAGAAAGGGCAATAATCGCCCTAAAGACGATACTGAGATTATCACCCTCAAAAGCCCCTAAAAAGGCCACTGGTTTCGGATTGTCCCAAGCAAAATAGAGAGCAACCACAGCAGCGAGCAGACCAGCGATCGCAGCGTAGGGCAGCCAACTTCTGGCACTCCGTCCCACGATTAAATCGCCGATTAAAATCACCATCAGGGTAATAATCAGGATTCCTTCGGGCCAGATAACGCCGGCGTTTAGCTGACTGGCAACAAGACTAGAAAAATCCATATTGATTGAGGTTAAAGGAATTTGAAGTTAAAAAAGGCTTAATACAAGCTTAGGGCATTTCATCAGTGATTCAGTGATCAGTTATCAGTTATCAGTGATCAGATCTGAGTTTTCAGTTCACCGATCGCCGCTATCGGGTCAAAATATCTAAAAAACCAGATAAATTTGACATAATCTTAGCTTTTATCGGTAGGAAAGTTATCTCTTGTTTTTTTACTCCTCCTGTCTCCGATTCTCGGAGTCTCGGATTCTTCTCACCTAACGGAGGATTTTTGATTTTTGCAGCCGAGCTAATTTCTGATGGTGACAAGTTGTCACCGAGATGTATCCACGTTAACAGGGAAAAAGTGAAACATCAGGAAATCATGACATAGACTGGCATCGTTAGTTGTCATTGAAGGATTCTGATAAAATTAGGCTAGGGAAACACCCGGAAAATCACTTGTTTTCGAGCCATCCGCTTGATTTTGTTGTTGAAAAACTTTCTAGTTCGCTCAATCCTTTTCCTTTAGCGCTCGCTTGAATGAGTAACGAAACCTATCTCAATCATCCCACTTTCGGTCTATTATACAGAGTGTGTCTATTAGAAGAACATCAGGAATTATTTACCACTCTTTATGCCCAACGTCTTTTTTTTCTGGTGACGGCCGGACCCAAAAAAGTCTCGTTCGCTCCGATTAGTCGTTCCGATGCTCGTCTTTTGGTGGAAAATCGGCTGCGGAATTTGCGACGGCGCAGTAATGTGCAAGAATTTAACAGTCTCAACCAAACTTATCAACAAACCTTTTCAGTCTAGTTCATGACGATCGCTAGTCGTATCGAGTCAATCCGTCTTACCCTACCCCCCTCCACGCGTCTGATTGCCGTCAGTAAACAGGTATCTGGCGATTATATCCGTCAAGCTTACCGAGCAGGAGTGAGAGATTTTGCTGAAAGTAAGCTACAGGAAGCAATCTCGAAGCAGCAAGAACTAAAAGACCTCCAGGATATTTCTTGGCACTTTATCGGGCATCTACAGGCAAATAAAGCCCGCAAAGTCCTAGAATCTTTTGATTTAATCCATTCCCTCGATAGTTTAAAATTAGCCCAAAGACTCGATCGCCTAGCTGGGGAATTAGAGATTAATCCCCAAGTTTTGCTACAGGTGAAAATTGTCCCCGATCCCGATAAGTTCGGTTGGGACACAGACGAATTACTAGCAGATATTCCCGCTTTAGTCAACTGTAAACAGCTAAAAATTCAAGGTTTGATGACAATTCTGCCCCGAGGATTATCCGCTGGGGAAAAGTTAGCCGCCTTTGAAAAAACCAGAGATTTAGCCCAAATAATCGAGAATAGCTCTAGTTTACGCCTGCCTCATCTATCAATGGGGATGTCTAACGATTATCCTCTCGCCATCAAGGCCGGAGCCACTTTAATCCGGGTGGGAACCAGCATTTTTGGCGATCGCATTTACTGAACCATCTCCGTAAATTTACAGAAAAACCCCCCTAGAAAATTTAATGATCGGTGATAATATATATTAGAATTGCAGCGCCCAATCTAGAAGCTGGTGGTTAGAAATGAGGAATTGACTTTTTCCCAATCCCTGAAAACTATCCCCTGAGCACAAAGACCGAATCTAAAACCTAATTGGTTAAGCTAAAAGCTTTGATGTGCTTAGTTTCTAACCTTCTTTTTAGGTAGGAGAATTGCCAGATTCTGTCTTCTGCACGAGTGCCTGTTGCCTCTTGCCTTCAGCAGCTGATAACTGATAGCTTAATTTGGGAACTAACCGCTGCCTCCAGACGACTAAAATGACGAACCCTTAACAAAATAGTTCCCCTGTACTAAGTTAGAGCAAAAATTGTTAAAGGCCAATAAATAACCCCGACTCTAGACAAGACCACCCAAAAAAATCTTGTGAAGGACCTTAGACTGTGAACAACATTTTTACCAAACTCAAAGATTTTGTCGGCATCTCCGAACAACCAGAAGACGAAGACGAAACCGACTACGAAGAAATGAACTGGGAAAAGTCTTCCCCCCAAGAGAAGGATCAAAACGAAGAAGAAGAACCGCTTAATCGTCGTCAACGCGAACCTTTAAATCTCAACACAGCCACATCTATGGGACCCAACAGAAGCAACGTGATCGGTATGCCAGGTATTAACAACAATAATGCAGAAGTAGTCGTGATCGAACCCCATTCCTTCGAGGAAATGCCCCAAGTTATCCAAACCCTGAGAGAACGCAAATCGGTGGTTTTAAACCTCAACGTCATGGCTCCCGAAGAAGCACAAAGAGCCGTGGATTTTGTCGCCGGTGGCACTTACGCGATTGATGGTCATCAAGAACGCATCGGTGAGAGTATTTTCCTATTTACCCCCAGCTGCGTTAAAGTTAGCACCCTTTCGGGAACTATTCACGATATCGCCGACAATCCGAAAATGGCTCGACCCGTTTCCTCCGCACCTGCTTGGGGCGCTGAAATCAATCGATTAGCTCAATGAATCCGCCCATAGTCCTCTCGTCAAGTTTGTCGAAGCTGGAAATCGCTCGATTGCTCGAGAGGATGTGTTTTTTCTGGGTAAGACCTCTAAATCTGCCTTTTTTTCTTTTTACTTTTTACTTTAAAAAATACTGTGTCTATTCGCTTAGGAATTATTGGCGGTGGAGTGATGGCCGAGGCCATTCTCAGCCGTTTATTAAAAAAAAATATTTATAGTCCCGAAACGGTGTTAGTCAGTGAACCCCAATCCCAACGGCGTAACTTTTGGGTTAATACCTACGGAGTAAAAGTCAGCGAGGATAACCGGGAAGCCGCTAGAGCAACTGAGGTGTTAATCTTAGCGGTAAAACCGCAAATTTTAGAGCAAGTAGTGAATAGTTTGCTGGGAATACCCGAAAAACCCCTAATTATCTCGATTTTAGCGGGAGTTACCCTCAATCGCTTAGAAATGGGCTTTCCCGATCGCCCCGTAATCCGGACGATGCCCAATACCCCGGCCACGGTGGGACAAGGGGTTACAGCGATCGCACCCGGTCGTCATGCGGAACCGGAACATCTGGCCGTAGCCAGAGATATTTTTGCTGCGGTCGGTTCGGTGGTGGAAGTTCCCGAGCCTTTGATGGACGCAGTAACGGGATTATCGGGATCGGGCCCGGCATTTGTGGCCCTGATGGTGGAAGCTTTAAGCGATGGTGGTGTGGCGGCCGGATTACCGCGAGCGATCGCGTCTCAATTGGCCATAGAAACAGTTTTAGGGACGGCAACCCTATTAAAAGAATCGGCCATACATCCGGGAGAATTAAAGGATCGCGTCACTAGCCCCGGGGGAACTACGATTGCCGGGGTGAGACAATTAGAAAAAGGCTCTTTTCGCTCGACAATTATCGAGGCAGTAGTGGCGGCCTATCATAGATCTAAAGATTTAGGGCGTAGTTCCGAAAAGTAATCTTGGTATCTTTTTTAACCCCCTAACTGATGTCTCGATCTGTGATAAGATACGCAGCAATTCTTGTCCAGAAAAAGTTATGAATAAGAAATCTTATCGTTTTGATTTAATGGCATTAATTGCCATTGCTGTTTTTTTTCTGGGGATTGTTTTCTGGAAAGTCCCGCTTCATTATCCCTATATCCTTAATTTTGATGAAGCGGTGGCCCTGGTACTTGCCTACGTCACCAAACAAGGTTATCGTCTCTACGAACAAGTTTGGCACGATCATTTATCGGGTTTATCTCTTTTACTAAATGGTTGGTTAAGCGTGACAGGATTTACTATCCATGCTGCGCGCATTATGGTGCTTTCTTTGTCCACAATTATGTTAGGAATTTTTTATCTAATCCTGAGAGTTAATTGCGGAATATTGGCGGCTTGTTTATCGGTATTTATTCTCTCAACCTGTCCAGTGTATATTAACCTGTCAACGACAATGTTGCGGGAGTTACCCTCACTTTTTTTTACAATCTTAAGTATTTTTATTATCTTTAAAGCCCTTCAATCCACGGGGAAGCTTAAGTATGGGCTGTATTTACTCAGTGCCATTGCTTTCGTTTTTTCCCTGCAAATTAAACTTTCGGGCATTACTATTATCCCCACTGTAGCTTTAATTATTTTTCTCAATCAACAGAATAGTTTTATTAAAAGAATTATTGATATTGTTATTTGGTCAGTCGCTGTTGTTTTAGTCTTTGTCTTGGGTTCCCTGACTATTTTTCCTTTTTCCTACGCAAATATTATTAAATCTCATGTCAGTGTTGCCGCTAGTTTCGGTGAAGAAAATCTCACTTTATTGACTCTCTTACAAAGCGTCCTACAGTACGAACCAATTTATATAATCGTGACAGCGATCGCTATTATAGCGATGGTTTTTACCCGCAACATAATACCACTTTTACCGCCGTTGGTCTGGTTAGGTTCTAATCTGTTCAGATTTGCTACAGTCGCCCCAATTTGGCCTCATTATTATATCCACTTAATTATTCCCGCCGTTTGGATAATTGCCTTGTTTGTCGAACAGTTAAAAATTAGTGATAGTCTCGTGGAATTTAGGCAAAATCGAAAAATAACCCTGGAATTAGTTCTCAAAATGCTGATTTTTCTACCACTGTCTGGCCAATTTCTCTTTAATACCTTGAGAATAATCACCAATCGTGATCCGGCAATTAATGCCTACGTTCAATTTAATAAAAGGTATAAACCTCTTTTAGCAGAAGCTGTGTTTGAAAAATTTAAAAACTCCGATAAACTTCTGTTAACCGACAATCCTCACTACATATATCAATATTTCTTGAAAACACCCCCAGAAACTGCTGTCATCACCAGAAAGAGATTTATCAATCAGAATCTTGATGGGGATTTTATCCTAGAAGTCATCGAAAAAAGACAGCCCGATTTGGTTTTTCTCTATCGATTTGAAAAGGAATTTCTGCAATCACCAAAACTCAAGGATTATCTAGAGAAAAATTATATCCAGTTTCCCGATCAGCAAGAAAAAGGAACTCTCTTTATCAGTCCGAAAACTTGGCAAGAATATCAAAGTAAGGCTAATTAGAAATTGTGGACGCGGACTATTAACGTTTTTTCTTTTTTACCGGTTTTTGAGCCACTTTTCGAGAACGTTTGTAGGCCGATCCGATCCAATCACTACAACTATGACTCATCGCCCCTAATTCTAAACCCAGGAAAATAGCGATCGCTAGCTGGGGATACTGTTGCCATAATGCGATCGCTTGCTGCGGCCACAGTCGCCAATCCCAGTCTATACCCCAGAAACTTTGCAGGATGGGAATGATGATGATCGCCGCTAGTAAAAGAAAACTACCAAGATAAAATAACCGAAAAATTGTGCCGATCAATAAACCGTGGGATAACCAACCGCGATGACGGATCATGGAACGGTAGGGTAGCCACAACCAGCGCAGATAACCCCAACGTTTGTATTGTACCGAGTGGATGTCAAGATCCGGTCCAAACAGAAATCCGCTAAACAAATAACTGGCCAACAGTAATAGCGTTAATTTACCACTACCACTGACCAAAAAACTCGCCCCCGCAATCGGTGGCAGCAAAATTAGGGTAATGCGATCGTGAGTTCGACCAGAGGGCATCGGAAAAAAATCAACTCGCTCAAAAAAATAATATACTTTTTTGAAAATATATGTTATACTAAGAAAGTGCAAGATTAATTCGGGCGTTTAGCTCAGTGGTAGAGCGCCTGCCTTACAAGCAGGATGCCGTAAGTTCGACCCTTACAACGCCCATTTTATTAGATTCTTGCCTCGTCAAGCTTTCATACCCGATCGCAGGTTGAGATTAAAACTATTGAGGGGAATTCTTGCTGGAAGGCAAAATTGGGACTAATTGCTAGTAAGCTGGTCAGTAGGTACTAGGATTAATTCATCGCGGCACACCGGTTATATGGCCAATTGGAAATGTATTAAAAATTGTGGAGCTTGTTGTCAACTAAATCCCGATGAGCGTCCTGACTTAGAAGAATATCTTACTCCCGCACAATTAAGTCAATATCTCAGCATGGTGGGGGAAGAGGGTTGGTGTATACACTTTGATCGCCAAACCCGTCTCTGTACCATTTATGACCAGAGACCAGAATTTTGTCGTGTTCAACCCGATATTTTTGCCAAAATGTATCAAATTGAACCGAGAGAATTCGATCGATTTGCGATCGATTGCTGTCATCAACACATTGAGGATCTTTATGGGGAAGATAGCCTAGAAATGAATAGCTATCGTCAGCAAGTAGGCTAAGATTTATCCCTATCCCAGAAATAACTCGGACGGGGAAGAAAATAAGTGGTCTGGTTATTGTCCCGATCCTCTCCATCGCTAAACCAGTAAAATTACGGAATCGATTGTTTCCCTGTTGAGGAGAAGTCTATAGGAAACTCAAAACCTCTAGTAGAGGTGCAGAGTTTGAGTTCAGGACAGGGAAAAACTATCATGGAAAAACCAGAAAAACAGCGCCGCAGACGCGGGGTTGTCCTTACCCCCACGGGACTAGAAAAATTACTTACTGCCAAACAAGAAGCGGAGTATCGGGATAATCGCGGTCATCGTTTCACCCTAGAAGTCCTCAGCGAGAAAACTCTTTTAGGGGTAGATACTTTGATGAAGGTATTTGCTTGTGAATCGGGAGTGGATAAACAAACCCTGAAACATTGTTTTCAAGCTTTTAATTTAACTTTAGAAAATAGCGATTATTATCGTCCTAACTTACCAGAAACTGATACTATTAATCCTCAACTATTGCCTGAGTTACCAGAGGGACAAGTCCCCCTCAATTCCCCCTTTTATATTAACAGAAACAATCTGGAACAGACTTGTTATCAAGAGGTCTTGCGCGGGGGTAGTCTGATCCGGATTAATGCGCCCATAAAAATGGGAAAAACTTCCCTGATAACCAGAATTATTAATTATGCACAACAACAGCAATACCATACACTTTATTTTAGTTTTCGGTTAGCAGAAAGCTCAATTTTTCAAGATTTAAATCACTGGATGCGTTGGCTTTGCGTTAGTATTAGTCGCCAGTTAGATTTAGACAATCATCTCCCACAGGATTGGGATGAATTCTTGGGGGGTAAAATTAACTGTAAAATCTATCTAGAAAAGCATATTCTCTCCCATCTCGATCATCCTTTAGTGCTTGCCTTTGATGATCTTGAATATCTTTTACCCTATCCACAGCTAGGGGAAGAATTTTTTAGTATTCTGCACCTCTGGCACGAGGAAGGCAAAAACAAACCTCTCTGGCAAAAATTACGTTTAATTGTTGCCTATTCCCCTGCACAGGAGCTTGATAAAACCTCAGATACCTATCAATCTCCTTTTAGTCTTGGTTTACCGATCGAATTGCCTAATTTTACCAGCGCACAAGTACGAGAATTAAGCCAAAGACAGGGATTAGATCAGAATTTTGACTCCGAAAAATTACGGATATTTCTAGGAGGTAATCCCTATTTAATTCGTCTTGCTTGCTATTATATTGCTCGGAGCAATTGTACCCTAGAAACCATTCTCGCTAATTCGATTAAGGAGGAAAGTAATATTTTTGCAGATCATCTTAAACGTTTACTTTCACATCTGCAATACTTAAAGGGCAATTTAGCGGCTATCTTTGCTAAGGTGGTGATGGCGGAAAAAGACATAGAAATTGATATAATGGCGGCTTTTCACCTAGAAAGTCTCGGACTGATTCACCGACAAGGTAAGTTTTGCCGAGTCAGTTGTCCTCTCTATCGTCAATATTTTGGCGAATATTTCCGGCAACGTTCTGTTTTTTTGCCTCAAAAAACTTCTATCCTCGCCCAAAAAATTACGCTTGCTCACTTTGATACTTCCGAAAAAAGTCGCTATGCCATCTAGTTTATCGAATGTCATTAAGTAGTCGTGCAAAATAAATTTCCTAGTGAAGAAAGGCAAAAGGCAAAAGGCAAGAGGCAAGGGGGGGGTTAGATATGTGTAATTAATTTTGCTTAGGTACTTATGAGGGAGTGATACTAAATCCTGTTTAAAAAGTATAGGAGAGTGGCAAGTGGGTTTTTAAAGTTCGAGTGGGATAGGCTTGTAGTTCCTCTGTTTTACGAATAAAACTTTTCGTACTCATCATGATCGCCAATCCAAAAAAATTTAACGACGGATGAAACGGATTCTCTACCCATAACCGATATGCTTTCCTGGCTCCGGCTTTGACTGCTGGTTTCAAGTCGCGATACTTCTGCCAAAATGAGGGCAATGTCGCGGAATTCATAGCTGCTCATAATCCATCGGTGCGGACAATCCTGCTGCAATCTCTTCTTTGGCTTTTTGGGCTGCTGCGACTAGATTATTCTTCGTCTGTTTGAACGACTGATCCCATCGTTTTTCTTCTTCAATTTCTGCAATATAAGCTCGAACATACTCTACTAACTGCTCTTGAAGCTCATCAGGCAGAGACTCAACCATCTTGATGATCGTGGTAATAGCAGGAGAGGGCATGGTATCTATCAGCGTAGTAGGTTTTCTCTATTCTACAACGTCCACCGCAAACCAAAAATGATATGATCTTTGTTTCCTCTGTGTCTGGAGTGGTTTTTATTAAGTAGGTAGGCGTTAAAAGTTGTCAGATCCCCCCGCCTATCGGCACCCCCCTTATCAAGGGGGGCAGGGGGGATCGAACCTAAAATCCATTTTTAATTTAATTATAACCAGCTACTTAATGAGCCTTGCTCAAAACCAAACAATTTATAATTCAAGAGCGAGGTATTTATGGGTAAAGAAGAAGAAATACTTGAACAATGGCGAGAACTGACACCGGAAAAGCAACAAAAAGTTTTACAATTTGTTCAAACACTGAAATCTAAGTCAGAAACAACAGCACCAATTAATTAGGAGTCTAACCCATGAGCGGCCCCACCATCGAAACCGATTTAGGAAAAATCCTAGACCAGATTAATCAGAATCTTAAAGAGACCAATCAGAAGCTAGACGCGCTCCAGAAAGATGTCACAGACATGAAGATTGTTCAAGTCAGATTCGAGGCCGAAGTCAAGGGAGACCTCAAGGCATTACAGGGAGAATTCAACACCTTACAAGGTGATCTAAAAGAGATTAAAGGTTCCCAGAAAGCCCAAATTTGGGCATTAATCACCATCTTGGCAACAGCAGTTATCGGAACTGTTATCCGCTTTGTCATCACTGTTCCCCCTGTTAGCAACCCCTAACTTCCACTGTCGGGGAACAGGCTTCTGGTTCCTGTTTGATATTCAGGTAGAATTAATCATATAATTGGTGCGTTACGGCGGATTGTTAATTTTGGTTTTTTGACGGGATTTGTAACCGCCTAATCCACCCTACACTTTACTAATTCTTAAGATTCCCATAGTTCACCCACTTCAAAAATTTGGGAGGCTTGAAAAAATGTCAAAAAGATGGTCGCGCCGTAAAGTTTTAAAACAGTTGGGGTTAGTTACAGCCGGGAGTGTCGCTAGTGTTGTTTCTTCATGTCAGTCTATTACTCAATTTCGTCCTCAACCGATAAATCTAACTCCATTTACAGAGAAACTACCCAAGGGAGTAACACTGGAGATGGTAGGCTTACCAGCAGGTCAATTTCTCATGGGATCTCCTGACAGTGATCCCGATGCTGACAAGTCTGAAAAGCCTCAACATCTAGTTAAAGTAAACAGTTTTGCGATTGGCAAATATCCGGTGACTCAGGCACAATATGAAGCAGTAATGGGAAAAAATCCCTCTAATTTTAAAAACAATCCCCAAAATCCGGTAGAATGGGTTTATTGGAACGATGCTCAAGCCTTTTGTAAAAAATTGAGTCAAATAACCGGGAAAACCTATCGCCTCCCCACAGAAGCGGAATGGGAATATGCCTGTCGTGCAGGGACAACCACTCGCTTTTATTTTGGTGATCATGCCAATCAGTTAGGAGATTATGCTTGGTATGACGGAAATTCTCAGTATACAACTCATCCTGTTGGTCAGAAAAAGCCAAATGCTTGGGGGCTTTATGACATGAGTGGCAATGTTTGGGAGTGGTGCGAAGACAATTGGCACTATAACTATGAGAATGCACCAAGGGATGGCAGTGCTTGGCTGACAAATGATAATGATGATCGAATACTGCGGGGCGGTTCTTGGTTCAACTTTCCTTATGACTGCCGTTCCGCTTACCGCAACCCCAACTACCGCCGCGACAGCGACGACACCACCAACAACGGTTTTCGGGTGGTGAGCGGTGCTGGGAGGACTCTGTAACCCTTTTCCCCTTTTTTTCCCTTTTTACCCTTTTTTACTTTTTCCAATTTTTCCTGCCGCTATAGCGGTAAGCGCTTGAGTGAGATACAGACCAAGCTTTGCCTAGCATGGTTTATAGCTTGTGACACTGTACCTAATACGACTGCACACCGCTATAAGCTAGTGAGGTACACATATTTTTCTTCCCTTTTGACTTTTGC
>NZ_JAPZSO010000184.1:0-2531 GCF_027531715.1 Microcystis sp. LE19-8.1F
TAATACCACCGAGGAGAATTAACAGAAAACCGGGGATAACGTAGGCAAAAGCGTAGGCGTTCACCACTGGCCCAACACCGTAGGCAGCGGCGATTACCTGTTCGCGGACTAAACCAAAAACCTTACTGATTAAGGTGGCAATGGCGACAATTCCAGCAATACCGGCTAAGGAACTGGTAGCTTTCTTACTAATGACGACACCTCGAAAGAAAACAACTGCATTGATCGATTCTACCCGTTTCTGTGTTCCCGCAGAAAAGCGCTCTCTAGTTGTCAAATTTAATTTGACTGGAATGTATAACACCCATTTCCCCACAGACATCCGTATAATACCAAGAGCCAACCGAACCATAAATATTGATGGTTCTACGTTCTCTGACTGAACAGATGATATTGCCATTGGGGGATGTTCTCACATTTGATGGTGGAGAAAACACTATTGCTGTAGCGATTCTTGATGTAGATTGAGAACTATCGAATCTGTAACTACACACCACCTCTAGCATTGTTTGAGTCGCTTGAGAGCGGGGACGATGAATTTGTCTTTCGGGAAAAGTCGTCCAAGTTCCGTTATCACAATTAGCTTGGCTAACCAGTCGTTGATTTCCTAAATAATAAACGAAGTCAACACTACGCGAACTAGCCGGAACAATCGAACATAAATCGATGTTAACGCTTTTTCCCGTCACAGCAGTTCCGGCAAAGTAATTACAAGTTTGAGCCAAAACTATATTTGGTTTTGCCCAGGAAGCACCGACTATCATTGTTAAAGATAGACTAGAAATCAAAATAATTGTTTTCATGGTTGATTTTAAATTTTCTGGAGGCTTTTTCTGAGATTATTTTATACTCAATTGAATTGTGGCTAAAAGCTGATGGCGACAAAATATTAGTATTTCGGCTCTTCTGGTTTCTGTGTGGAAACGAGGTCTATACTGATAGTTTCTTCGACAAAATAGTCCTAAAAGTGTTACCCGATAAGCATTTCACGATTCCATAAGCAAAAATTATCACACAAAGTCGAGAAGAGCCGTATTTCTTCTTATCTAATTCTCTGTTCCCGTAGAAAAGCGCTCTCTAGTTGTCAAATTTAACTTGACTGGACTGTATAACAGCCATTTCCCCAAACAGATCCCTAGAGAGCGTTTCTCATAAAGATGAAGTATAAGCTAATTCGGCATCGATGATCGACTCCCACCTGACCATTAAGATAACTGTTAAGTAGCTGGTTATAATTAAATTAAAAATGGATTTTAGGTTCGATCCCCCCTGCCCCCCTTGATAAGGGGGGTGCCGATAGGCGGGGGGATCCCCCCTTAATCCCCCCTTAATAAGGGGGGCATCTGACAACTTTTAACGCCTACCTACTTATATAGCGTTTCCTAAGCTAGTGAGGTACAGCTATTTTTGGTTCTTCGGTTTGTGTTATGCGATGGACGGGGGTTATAAGAGATGAAACCCTTATAGAGAAAGACATTGCTGCGATATTTGTCAATTGTTTTCGATCTAGAGCGAACTAATCAATTAAGTCTTTTGCCAGATAAGGATTTAGTCGATTTATGTCACCCGATTGAACCATACCAGGTAACGAAGAACCCTATTTTTCTTCCCTTTTGCCTCTTGCCTTTTGCCTGTACTGATATGTAGCCTATACTCAACGTATTTAGTATAATATTGAGCTTTTCATTCTACCTTGTTTGAGTTAGCGATCGCTTTTTCTTAACTTCTCCAGTCAAAAAGTTGCACACGAGGGTATTATTCTCTAGGAGCGCACGCTCTGGACAACCCCTGAGATAATTTTTTCTGCACCACAAGCGCAGGATATCCCTCCGCACCACCTACAAGGAGAATCTAATGTTCAAAATCGATACTTGCTGTACTCTAGTACCCTACTTTGAAGTAAAAGAAGGAAAAATTGCTGCGTTTAAGGAGCTAGGCCCCAAGTTCATTGAGAGAACCCGCACCGAAGAGGGCTGTATCCATTATGCTTTCTCCTTTAGCGGCAATATTGCTCATTGCCGCGAGGGTTACGTCGATGCCTCCGCAGTTCTTGCCCACCTACAAAACGTCGGGGAACTGCTAGACGAAGTTCTCAAAATCGCCAAGATTATTCGCCTAGAAGTTCACGCTCCCGCTTCCGAAATCGAAAAACTGCGAGAGCCGTTGGCCTCTCTTAACCCTCAGTTCTTCATTCTCGACGAAGGTATTCGCCGCACCAGCGAAGCCTAACCCCTAGCCTGATTGTCCCCCATTATCCCTAGATTCTGGCATCTTCCCTGAAAGTAACCGGCAAGCAACAAAAAAGCACCCCCTCGCGGGAGTGCCTTTTCGTTCAGACTAGGAATTAACCATTGATAGCAGGAGCAGTCAGAGCTACAGGAGCCTGTTCACCACTAGCTAAGTCTAAGGGGAAGTTGTGAGCGTTGCGCTCGTGCATTACTTCCATACCGATACCAGCGCGGTTTAACACATCGGCCCAAGTACCGATTACACGACCTTGAGAATCGAGAATCGACTGGTTGAAGTTGAAA
>NZ_JAPZSO010000083.1:0-39201 GCF_027531715.1 Microcystis sp. LE19-8.1F
AGCTGCGTGTAAGCATCCCACCGAAAAACTAATGCGCGGGGGGTTTGGGGGCGGCGCCACGCCCCCAACGGGGGGTTTGGGGGGTAGAACCCCCCAAAGACTTGGATTGAGTGATCAAGTGGGAAGTAATACGGCCATCCGTTGAGTATGGGCTACATATCAAGAGAGGCACTCACGCAATAACTGGATTTAGCATAACCACTCCCCACTCCCTGTCTCCTCAATTAAGCGATACTACTGCGCTTTCTCGCTTCCTTATAAGATGTTCCCACATCCTGTAAACCGACTTTAATCATCTGTTGTTCCAAAAGGGCAAAAAAACGCAAGCGATCGCCACCTTTAATCACCGCTAAATTGTGCGCTTCCGCTAAGGCGATCGGATAACCATAACCTTTTAACACCTGGGCCAGTAACATACTCAAAGAGCGATCGAGTAATTCGCGCTCCTCCACCACCCAAGCAGGAACCTCTACCCTAGCGATTTCCGTCCCCACATGGAGATAACAGAAGTAAATGCGATGCTCATCCCCATAAAAATCGAGTATCTTCAAAGAACTGCGCCAAAAAGGACTTCTTTGCCCCGGTTCCAATAAATAACCCCAGAGAGAAGCATCCCGGAGAGGATCGACAACGCGACAAGGGGTTTTTTCTGGGTCTAAATCACCGCAATTGATCAAGCAATTGGGAGTATCATGGGGACAAGATTGTAAACGCAGGAAATTTAAACTTTCCGTGCTACGAGAAGCACTAATATAACCTATAAGCGGGATTCTAGCTGATTTTAAATCGTCCCAAGACTGAAAAATCGGTGGCAAAATTAAATCTTTTGCTTCCGGGGGGAGACTATCGATAAACCAATAGATCAAAGAACCATCCACGAGGGCTAAATTTGGCTCATAATGGGCCCCGGGGGGTTTTACCCAACGAGTAGCCATTTCCGCTAACATTTGGCTTTCTAATACCGTCCGACGATAACTCATCCACTCATCCACGCGAATACCCCACTGTTTAGAAATGTAGAGGTCTTCTGATTTGTAATAGACTTCGGGAATGCTATCGAGGAGAGGGTGCAAATTTTGACCATAGTGCAACATAATCCTACCGATATTAATTAGATAACAGTAGGCGATTTCGTGGTGAGAAGGGGCAATTTGGGAACCATCCGTGGCAAAAACGCTATGACTTTCGGGAGGGGGAAGGATACTAACGCGGGTGTCGAGAGGTTCGATCGGTAGCGCTACGGAGAAAATTAGGCGATCGTGCCAGTTATGATAGAGTTCTAGCAGTTTTTCCTGTTGCTGTTGAGCTTGTTCTAAAAGAATTTTAGCCCGTTGCACTCGCTCGCGACTAGCTGTCACTTCCTGTTGAAAATGTTGACTGATCCCTGGCATTTTTGCCGCTAATTTCGCAAGATCGAGCATAACTATCCTCTACCTGACTTTTTTTGATTTTATCGCAATTTTGTCAATTATTGCCAAATTTATCCTTAGTAATCTCCGCTTACAGCAGTTATCTTAATGGTGAGATAGGAAGTTTTCCTTTTGGGGAGTCGCTCGTCAATACCAAAAAGGAATCCTGCGTATTTAGACAATATTTCTCCTTAAGATCATTATAGTTTTGATAAGAAGTAATTTGCTCATGTTGCATTCTACCAACAATAATACCAGGGTGTATTCCTAGTTGTTCGGCAAATTGATTAATAGCTTTTCTATTCAGAGAATTATTGGCGATAAATCTCTGCCAATCTCCAGGATCAATTAAGAAATTAGCCGCAAAAACATCCGCCTCTTTTTCTTTAATTTTATCTCGAATATCTTTATCTTGCCCCTCTAAAAATAAAGTTCGTTTCCCATGTAATAAAATATGACCAGCTTCATGAAAAAAAGAAAACCAAAAATGATCATTTGTTTTGTATCGATCGCTCAATTGAATTAAAGCTCTGTGAGAACCTAACCAACGGGTAGCACCGTGTACCCTTGTTTTCGGAAGTTCAGGGACAAAGGCTAAGGCAACCCCCGCTGCCGCACAAAGCTCGATCATTTGCGGTTGAAATACCTCGATAGACTTAATAGTTAACGAACGAATTTGTCGCAAGGCATCTCTGAATTTCAACTCGTTGTAATCAGCACAATTAATTTTCGATGCTTCTATTTCTCCTTGACGTAACCATGCCGTTATTGCCCCTCGATCGCTATCAAATGCTTGAGACTTTCTAAAATCAATCGATAAATTTCTCCCCCAAATCTCCTCCCATTTCTCAGGGGAGACAACGGCAAAAAAATTCAAGCTCTCTCGTAATTGCTCTATTTTATCCTCATCAAACTTGAGCCAGCCTAATTCAGTCATCTGCCGATAAGGAATTTGTTTTAACCAGCCTAAATAACCTTTTAATCTTTGATTCTCATTTTTTCTCGCTAAATATTCCCGATAAAGTCTTTCGCGCTCTATCCAGAAACTGGCGGGAGTTCCTAACACTAACTCTATCTGTAAGGCGGTATCGATAGTAATCTCCGCTTTACCTTTTATGATCTCATTGATAGTCTTTTTTGGTCTGCCCATGCGTTGGGCGAGTTCCGATTGAGACATATTTCTTTCTTCTAGGATTTCGGCAAGGGTTTCTCCCGGTGGAGAAATAAAATCCGGTGCATATCTGTTCTCAATAGTATTAGTCATCGAAAATTTGGGTCTGAAACCCCGTCGTTCTACGACGGCTTTACTGTTAAATATGAGCATCGTTTACGAAATATATGCTAAAATGTGAGGTATGGAAAAAGCCTATTCGTTTCGATTTTACCCCACACCAACACAAGAGTCGCTATTGCGGCGCACATTGGGCTGTGTAAGATTAGTTTACAACAAAGCTCTCCACGAACGAACACAAGCTTGGTACGAAAAGCAAGAAAGAGTATGCTACGCTCAAACTTCTTCAATGTTGACCGATTGGAAAAAACAAGAAGAATTAGACTTTTTAAACGAAGTTAGCTGTGTACCTTTACAACAAGGGTTAAGACACCTACAAACAGCTTTTACTAACTTCTTTGCTGGTCGGACTAAGTATCCTAACTTTAAGAAAAAACATCAGGGAGGAAGTGCCGAATTTACCAAATCTGCTTTTAAGTTCAAAGACAAACAAATCTATTTAGCCAAATGCACAGAACCTTTACCTATTCGATGGTCAAGACAAATACCAGAAAGCTGTGAACCAAGCACAGTAACAGTCAGATTACATCCTTCTGGACGTTGGCATATTTCAATAAGATTTGATGACCCAACAATCCAGCCATTACCCCCAACCGATAAAGCCATCGGAATTGACTTAGGAATTAGTAGCCTAGTAATTACCAGCAATGGCGATAAAGTATCTAATCCTAAGCACTTTAAAAAGCATTATCGGAGACTGCGAAAAGCGCAAAAAAATCTTTCTCGAAAACAGAAAGGGTCAAAAAATCGGGAAAAAGCAAGAATCAAAGTAGCCAAGATTCACGCTCAAATCACCGATAGTAGAAAAGACCATTTACATAAGCTAACCACTCAATTAGTTCGTGAAAACCAAACGATTGTGGTTGAGAACTTAGCCGTCAAGAATATGGTCAAAAACCCGAAATTATCTCAGGCAATATCTGACGTTAGTTGGGGAGAAATCACTCGACAATTAGCCTATAAATGCCGTTGGTATGGCAGAAATTACATCGAAATAGATAGATGGTTTCCCAGTTCTAAAAGGTGTAGTAATTGCGGGTATATTGCTGAGAAAATGCCGTTAAATGTTCGAGAATGGGATTGTCCAGACTGTGGGACACACCATGACCGAGATATTAACGCCAGTAAAAATATTTTGGCCGCAGGGCTTGCGGTGTCAGTCTGTAGAGCGACCTGATGACCAGAACAGAGTAAATCTGGGGCGGCAGGTGCGAAAAATCCTTCGGGAAAGAAGCAGAAACCGTTCGGACCTCGGCGTGAGCTCGGTCGAACGCTGAGCTCACGGCCGAAGCCCAAATCGTGAGGTTTGGGAATCGCCGTCCGTTTTACGGCGGCGAGGATGTCAACTATGCCAATAATTACGACTGCGGTTACTTTCTGCCAATCAATTCCCCCGTCTGCTTTTCGAGGAATCGGTATATTAGCTGGCTCAAAAATTAGTCTGAGAGGATGAACTAAATCTAGAGATAGTTGTCCAGCACGGTTATGTAACAATTCGTGGCAACGTCCCGGCAGCGATCGCATTTACTCCAGGACAATAACTGCTTTTAAGTCATCGAGTCTTTGCCTGATTTTCTTAGCCATCTTCTCTCCATACTGTTTTTTCAGTAGTCTTTGGCTATTGCATTCGTTCTCAAATTTTTTTTCCTTAAATACAATATCCATTGTAGATGACCCTTGTAATATTGTTAACCTTTGAGGTTAACAATATTTTATGGTAGCCTGTGGTGCATCCAGTACAAAAGCTCTAAATATAGCGTTAAGAGCTAATAGTCTAGACACCAGTTCTAAAAATGAGGTTAGCTAGAGACAGTTTTTCAGACATTAGCCGATTAATCAGGTGATAATTATTGCTAGAATCGCATAACCAAGCCAAAACAACGAAGCTGTAATTTTATCGCCTAATAACGCCCGAATTGAGTGCCGCCGCCGCCCAAGAAAAAGACAATCTCTAACATCTAAACCGGAGAAAAGCACAATCGCGGACTTGACAACAAGAGCGACAATTTGCTATAATGACCTTTTGTCAACGATTTGACCTTCGGTAATAGGAGTTCAGAGTAACCTTAGATACAGCCCTATCATGCCCACCATTCAGCAATTAATACGCGACGAAAGATCCAAAGCGAAAAGAAAAACCAAATCTCCCGCCCTCAAACAATGCCCCCAACGCCGGGGAGTTTGTACAAGAGTATATACCACCACACCGAAAAAACCCAACTCAGCCCTACGGAAAGTGGCTAGGGTACGTTTGACCTCTGGATTTGAGGTGACAGCCTACATCCCGGGCATCGGTCATAACCTACAAGAACACTCGGTCGTCCTGATTCGGGGCGGTCGGGTCAAAGATCTACCCGGAGTCAGATATCACATCATTCGCGGCACCCTCGATGCCACCGGGGTGAAAAACCGTCAAAAGGCGCGGTCTAAGTACGGAACCAAACGCCCCAAACCCGCCGCTAAATAAACAGGGGATTGATTAACCAAAAAAAATACTCCCACCGAGTCGGTCAAGGTTAACCCAAGAGACTGAAGACTCGCAGGAGAGGGTTTGAGATGGGCTGTAATCATCCGACTGTCAACCAAAAGTTAAAGTTAACCTAGAAAATCAAGGAATATTCCGATGTCTCGCCGTAAAAACGTCAAAAAACGTCCTATTCCCCCCGATCCCGTCTATAATAGCTGTTTAGTCAGCATGACCATCCGCCGGATCATGCGCTCGGGTAAAAAATCCCTAGCCGCTAACATCGTTTACGATGCCCTGAAAACCGTCGGCGAACGTACCGGTCAAGAACCCCTAGAAGTATTTGAAAAAGCCGTTAAAAACGCCACTCCCCTAGTGGAAGTGAAAGCCCGCCGGGTCGGTGGAGCCACCTATCAAGTACCGATGGAAGTACGCAGCAACCGTGGCAGTACATTAGCACTACGTTGGTTAGTCCATTATGCCAGAACCAGAGGTGGCAAAACCATGGCAGGTAAACTAGCCAACGAGATCATGGATGCGGCCAATGAAACCGGCGGCACGATCAAAAAACGGGAAGAAACCCACCGGATGGCAGAGGCAAACAAAGCCTTTGCCCACTATCGTTACTAAGAAAGATACTTTAAAGATACTTTAAGGGCGGTGGACCACACCGCTGCCGCCAAAAAACTGTCAAGAAAAGTATAGAATTGTAAATAGTGTAAAAAATCCTAGAACAAAATCCCATCACTGGCAAGCAAAGCAAGGAGGTTGCTGTGGCACGGACTATCCCGCTAGAGAGAGTGCGAAACATCGGAATCGCCGCTCATATAGACGCGGGCAAAACAACGACAACAGAAAGAATCCTGTTCTACACGGGAGTCGCTCATAAACTGGGCGAAGTCCACGACGGAACGGCAATTACCGACTGGATGGAACAGGAACGGGAGCGAGGAATCACCATCACCGCCGCCGCCATCAGTACCAGTTGGCAAGATCATCGCATCAACATCATTGATACCCCCGGCCACGTCGATTTCACCATTGAAGTGGAACGTTCCATGCGGGTACTCGATGGCGTGGTGGCAGTTTTCTGCTCTGTTGGTGGTGTACAACCCCAATCGGAAACCGTCTGGAGACAAGCCGATCGGTACAAAGTACCCCGGATTGCCTTTGTCAACAAAATGGACAGAACGGGAGCGAACTTCTTCAAAGTTTACGAACAATTAAGAGATCGCCTCAGAACTAACGCCGTTCCCATCCAAATGCCGATCGGCGCAGAAAGCGAACTGAGCGGGATCGTTGATCTCGTCAAGATGCGCGCCTATATATATAAGGACGATCTAGGGAAAGACATAGAAGAAACCGACATTCCCGAAGACTTATTGAAAAAGGCCGAAGAATTCCGCCTGCAGCTGGTGGAAGCTGTAGCGGAAGCCGATGAAGAACTCCTAGAAAAATATCTAGAAGGTGAAGAACTCACCGAAGCCGAAATCAAACGCGGTCTCAGAGAAGGGACGATTGCAGGTACAATTGTTCCCGTCCTCTGCGGCTCGGCTTTCAAAAACAAAGGGGTACAACTGCTCCTTGATGCCGTGGTAGATTACCTACCCTCGCCATCGGAAGTAGCCGCCGTTAAAGGGATTCTTCCCGATGGCAGCGAGGCAATCCGGGAAGCCAAGGACGATGCGCCCTTCTCCGCCCTCGCCTTCAAAATCATGGCCGATCCCTTCGGTCGTTTGACCTTCCTGCGGGTCTATTCCGGTGTGTTAGCCAAAGGCAGCTACGCCTACAACTCCACCAAAGGAACCAAAGAACGGATCGCTCGCCTGATCGTCCTCAAATCCAACGAACGGATCGAAGTGGATGAACTGCGCGCCGGTGATCTAGGAGCAGCGATCGGACTGAAAAACACCATTACCGGGGATACCCTCTGTGATGAGAAAAACCCAGTTATCCTAGAATCCCTCTTTATCCCCGAACCGGTGATCTCCGTGGCGGTGGAACCGAAAACCAAACAGGACATCGAGAAACTCAGCAAAGCTCTGCAAGCTCTCTCCGATGAGGATCCCACCTTCCGGGTCAAAGTTGATCCCGAAACCAATCAAACGGTAATCGCCGGGATGGGAGAACTGCACTTGGAAATCCTCGTCGATCGAATGCTGCGGGAATACAAAGTCGAAGCAACCGTGGGCGCTCCCCAAGTTGCCTATCGGGAAACCGTGCGGAAACCCGTGCGCGCCGAGGGTAAATTTATCCGTCAAAGTGGCGGTAAAGGACAGTACGGCCACGTCGTCATCGAACTCGAACCGGGGGAACCGGGATCCGGCTTTGTCTTCGTCTCCAAAATTGTCGGTGGTGCTATCCCCAAAGAATACATCAACCCGTCAGAACAAGGGATGAAAGAAGCTTGCGAATCGGGGATCGTCGCGGGTTATCCCGTCATCGACCTGAAAGCAACCCTTGTGGATGGTTCTTTCCACGATGTGGACTCCTCCGAGATGGCCTTTAAGATTGCCGGTTCCATGGCGATCAAGGAAGCGGTGATGAAAGCCGCTCCCGTTCTCCTAGAACCGATGATGAAGGTGGAAGTGGAAGTACCCGAAGACTTCATCGGTAACGTCATCGGTGATCTTAACTCCCGTCGGGGACAAATCGAAGGTCAAGAAACCGAGGCCGGCATCGCCAAAGTGGCCGCTAAAGTTCCCCTAGCGGAAATGTTCGGTTACGCCACTGATATTCGCTCCAAAACCCAAGGACGGGGCATCTTCACCATGGAATTTAGCCATTACGAAGAAGTCCCCCGCAACGTGGCCGAGACGATTATCACCAAAAGTAAAGGGAACGGCTAATCAGTGACCAGTGACCAGTGTGCAGTGAGAATAAACCGATCATTTAAATTTGATCGGTCAACCCTAATAACTGCTAACTTAAAACTGATCTCTGGCGACTGATTACTGTTCACCGACCTGAAGAAGAAAAAAAACAAAGGAACAGAAAGTAAATGGCACGCGCTAAATTTGAACGGACGAAACCCCACGTTAACATCGGTACGATCGGTCACGTTGACCACGGCAAAACTACCCTCACCGCCGCTATCACTATGACCCTAGCGGCCCTGGGTAATGCCCAAGCTAAAAAATACGATGAAATCGATGCCGCTCCCGAAGAAAAGGCCCGCGGGATCACCATCAACACCGCTCACGTTGAGTACGAAACTGCTGATCGCCACTACGCTCACGTTGACTGCCCTGGCCACGCCGACTATGTAAAAAACATGATCACCGGTGCGGCACAGATGGACGGTGGTATTCTCGTGGTCTCGGCCGCTGATGGCCCGATGCCCCAAACCCGGGAACATATCCTGCTGGCTCGTCAGGTGGGTGTACCTAACCTCGTGGTCTTCCTCAACAAAAAAGATATGGTGGACGATGAGGAGTTACTGGAACTCGTAGAACTGGAAGTACGCGAACTTCTCACCAATTACGACTTCGCTGGCGACGAAATCCCCATTATTGCCGGTTCTGCTAAAGAAGCCCTCGATTACATGACCAAAAACCCCAAGGCCCAAAAAGGCGATAACGAGTGGGTGGACGCAATTTATGAATTAATGGAAGCGGTAGATAGCTATATCCCCACCCCTGAACGGGATATCGATAAACCCTTCCTGATGGCGGTAGAAGACGTATTCTCGATTACTGGTCGGGGGACGGTGGCTACCGGTCGGATCGAACGCGGTATTGTGAAAGTGGGTGATAACGTGGAATTGGTGGGGATCAGAGATACCCGCGCCACCACCGTCACCGGGATCGAAATGTTCAAGAAAAGTCTTGACCAAGGGATGGCCGGTGACAACGCTGGTATCCTCCTGCGTGGTATCCAAAAAACCGACATCGAGCGCGGCATGGTTATCGCTAAACCGGGTACAATCAAACCCCACACCCAGTTTGAAGGTGAGGTGTATGTGTTAAGTAAAGAAGAGGGTGGTCGTCACACTCCTTTCTTTAAAAACTATCGTCCTCAGTTCTATGTACGGACAACCGACGTAACTGGCACTATCCAAGACTACACCGCCGATGATGGCAGCACTGTAGAAATGGTCATGCCGGGAGACCGGATCAAAATGACCGTGGAACTGATCAACCCGATCGCTATTGAACAGGGTATGCGCTTCGCTATTCGCGAAGGTGGTCGCACCATCGGTTCCGGCGTTATCTCGAAAATTATCAAGTAGGCTAATCTATTAATTAACGGGGCAGTTAATGATAAAAAACTGCTCCGTTACTGTCTTTATTTTGTACCTTGACAATTGCAATAGGTGAAATTATGGCTACGTTACAACAACAGAAAATTCGCATTCGTTTGAAAGCTTTTGACCAGCGCTTACTTGACACTTCCTGCGAGAAGATTGTCGATACTGCCAATAGAACTAACGCCACAGCGATCGGACCGATTCCCCTACCGACAAAAAGAAAGATTTATTGTGTCCTGCGTTCCCCTCACGTTGACAAGGACTCCCGTGAACATTTTGAAACCCGCACCCATCGCCGCATTATTGATATTTACCAACCCTCTTCTAAGACAATCGATGCTTTGATGAAATTAGATTTACCCGCAGGGGTTGATATTGAAGTTAAATTGTAAATGCCAAAAAGATGTTAGCGATAACATCTTTTTTTCTTTCCCACTATCCTATACTTTTTAAACAAGATTTAGTATAAATAGGATTTTTTATAAAAAAAAGTTATTAAACGAGGGCCAATACAATTGCTAGGGGTGCATCGCCAAAGATGCACCAGATTGCTAAACCCTTTGTAGGGGAAAACCTAAAGCTTCTCGTTGCTGTAAATACAATTGAGCAACCTGTCGAGCTAAATTGCGAATTCTGCCGATATAACGGGTTCTTTCGGCTACAGCAATCACACCTCTAGCATCGAGTAAATTAAAAGTATGGGAACATTTGAGAACATAATCTAGACTGGGAATCACCAGAGAGCGATCGATTAATTGTTTGGCTTCCTGTTCATATAAACTGAATAAACTAAATAATAACTCAGGATTAGAAGCCTCAAAATTATAGGTACATTGTTCGATTTCATTTTGCAGAAAAATATCACCGTAGAGGATATTTTCATTCCATTGAATTTTATTAATTGCCTCTACATCTTGCAGATACATGGCTAATCTTTCTAAACCGTAGGTAATTTCGATCGCCACGGGACGACAATCGATGCCCCCACACTGTTGAAAGTAGGTAAACTGAGTGATTTCCATACCATCTAACCACACTTCCCAACCCACACCCCAAGCACCGAGGGTGGGAGATTCCCAGTTATCTTCCACGAAGCGAATATCGTGATCTTCTGGGTGAATTCCTAACACCCGCAGGGAGTCTAAATAGATTTCCTGAATATTATCAGGAGAGGGTTTAATTAGGACTTGATATTGATAGTAATGCTGAAAACGATTGGGATTTTCGCCATAACGGCCATCCGTAGGACGACGACAGGGTTCCACATAGGCAACTGCCCAAGGTTCCGGACCAATTGCCCTTAAAAAAGTGTGGGGACTCATGGTTCCCGCACCTTTTTCTGTATCATAGGGTTGAGCAACTAAACAACCGCGATCGGCCCAAAATTCATTTAATTTAGCGATAACAGCTTGGAAAGTTAGAGACATGGGAAAAAGTAAAAAAGCAGATTAGGGGTTGGGGAAGTGGGAATTATAAATTATAAATTATGAATTATAAATTGGGAAGTGGGGAAGTGGGGAAGTGGGGAGCTTTTCAGTGATCAGTAAACAGTAAACAGTGAACTGATAACTGATAACTGATAACTGATAACTGATAACTGTCTCCTGACGGTTAAAGTCATTGACTGACTTTTAACTGCAAGCGAAAGTGAACGGGGGTAGAAGATTGGGGGAGAATAACTAATTCATAAAATCCCTCTTCGGGTAATTGACCGGACCATTGCCGATCGCTAGACTTGTCTAAAAGGGTAATATTACCCGTGGGAGAGTAGAAAGATAGTAAAACTTCGCCTTCCGTCTCTAAATTTAAGTCTAACCGATCACTGGAACGCAATTTTATTGCATAGGCTTTTCCTTGTCCCTCGCTGAGAATTGCCTCGATCACTTCCTCTCCCCCCGCGTCTAAACTTTCGATCGCTTGGTAGGATAGGCCAGACTGTAAAGATTGTAACTGATTCCAGGCCAAGCCGCTCCACAATTGCCCCAGACTACTATCAAAATTTGGTCTTTCTGTCAATTCGGGAAATAAATGAAAAAAAGCAGTATCAGTGAGTAAATTGAGGACTTTACTGCTTAAGCGTAACTGATTCACTTGTTCTCGCCATTTTTCTCGTTGTTGCTCGTCGTAGCTACCTAATGCTTCTCTAGTGCCAGAATCGAGAAGTTCTAAGCGATCGAGGATTTCTGCTGCTAAAATATCTCTTTGTTCCTGTTTCTGTTTTTCCTCTTTGATATCCCCATAGCGGAGGCTAAACAATTCATTGACGAGATTTTTAAAAAACTGACCATCAATTCCCAACTCTAGACGACGCTTTCTCATCTCGGCTTTCCGTTGCCATCCCCGATCTGTGGCAGAATTAAAATTATTTTCTTCCGTGGCAAAAACGGGTTTAACGGTTTGGGTTTGATTGCTGTGTTTAACCCACTGTTTCCCAATTAACCAGCCTATTGCCGCCGATAATAACATCAAGAGGCAAAAAATAGCGATCCTGCCAGAACAGCCGAGAAAAACGGGCGATTTATTCCGAGAATTAGCGGCCATTGTCTCCTTAGACGATTTGGGGTTTTGATATTTCAAAGATGAGATTAACACAAATAATAGGCTAAGACGCATTTTAAGCGCCTATCCTTAGATTAGCTGAATCTCCCCCAATCCCTTTACCATCGCCTCTTGTCTCATCTCAACAAGCAGTTTAAACACAAGGACAGCTTATCTCAATATTAGCCGCCACAATAATATCTCTGCGGGGTCGAGCAGTTAGGTAGCCTAAGATACTGGTTTCAATACAGACGCTTTCGCTCACGGCCATAGGAGAAAATCTATCCAACCTCCATCATACCCTATTTAATTGTCGTCAACCCAACCTTGCATCTTCATCGGCTCGCGTCCTGTAGGACTGCTCCCAAAAAGGCAAAAGCTCCCCAGGACGCACCCTAGAAAATCTCAAAAAAAAATCGACCCGCCTAAGGGCGGGAAAAAGAGAAAAATTGAAAAATAGGGAATGAGGGTAAAAAGGGAAAAAAAGGGAAAAAGGGTTATAGAGTCCTCCCAGCACCGCACACCACCCGAAAACCGTCGTAGTCGTCGCCGTTGCCGCGGCGGGCGAGGTTGTTGCGAATCGCGGAACGGCAGTTATAAGGATTGCTGCCCCAGGAACCGCCCCGCAATGGAGAACGATTATCATTACCATTTTTTATCCAAGCACTGCCATCCCTTGGCGCTCCGATATAGTTATCGTGCCAATTGTCCTCGCACCACTCCCAAACATTGCCACTCATGTCATACAGTCCCCAACCATTGGGCCTTTTCTGGCCCACAGGATGAGTTTTACTCTGAGAATTTGCGCTATACCAAGCGTAATCTCCTAACTGACTAGCATCATCACCAAAATAATAGCGAGTAGTAGTCCCCGCACGACAGGCATATTCCCATTCCGCTTCCGTCGGTAGGCGATAGGTTTTCCCTGTTATTTGACTCAATTTTTGACAAAAGGCTTGAGCATTGTTCCAACTAACCCTTTCTACCGGATTTTGGGGATTGTTTTGAAACTCAGAGGGATTGGTTCCCATTACCGCTTCATATTGTGCCTGAGTCACTGGATATTTGCCAATCGCAAAACTGTTGACTTTAACTTGGTGTGGAGGCTTTTCATAATCACTGTCAGCAGATCCCATGAGAAATTGACCTGCTGGTAAGCTCACCATCTCCAGTGTGACTCCGTTGGATATTTTTTCGGTAAATGGAGTAGGTGAAGCAATTAGGGGTATTGGTGAAACAGGCTTTTTGACTGCTGCCGGTGCTGGTGGAGGTGACGGGGGAGAAGTCCATCCCAGAGGTTGTAAGGCATTTAAAACCTGTTGTGCTGTCCATCTTTGTTTTCTATCTTTTTGCAAACACCCTTCAATAATCTGTTTAAACTCTTTCGGTAAACTGGGGATTTGTAAATCACAATTCATCACCTTCGCCATTAACTGGTTAATATCATTATTAAACTTATAGGGAAGTTGATTAGTCGTCATTTCGATTAACATAATACCTAATGACCACAGATCCCAAGCTGAGGAAATATCCCCCCTAAAGGCTTCGGGAGGCATATAAATAATCGTACCTTTAGGGTTGACTGTTTGAGTGTGACTTTTATTATTTAAAGTTCTAATTAAGCCAAAATCTGCTAACTTGTATTGTTGATTAACCTTGAGAATATTACCCGGTTTTAAATCTCGATGGACTTTATTTTGTCGATGAAGATAATTTAAACCCTGGGCGACTTGAGCAGTAATATTTTTAATCTCATCCGCTGACAAACCGCCTTTGGCGATGTGATTTTCTAGGCTACCCTGTGCCAATTCCATCACTAAATAAAGCATCTCCGTATTGAAAAAAGTACATTCCCCCACTGAATAAGCCTTAATTAAATTAGAATGTTCTAACTTTCTGGCATTTTTTAACTCAATTAATTTATCATCGCTACTTTCGGGGATAACTTTAACAGCAACTTCTTTAACCAATGTATTTCTGACCATTTCACTAGCATGAAATACACCCCCAAAACCACCCGCACCGAGAAACTTATTAAGACGATAGGGACCTATTTGTTGCCCTTCCAACATCTTCATCATTTGGTCTAGCATAATAATAACTCCACGATTTAAAATTACCTATAATCATTGCAGCAAATTCGCCCCAATCAAACCGACTCGATCGACTGCTCGATGTCCGATTCTAACGAACCAAATTTGAGCATCGGTCAATCGGGTTAAAAGTTGAGTTGGAAACTGTGAGGATATCTTTTGCTAATTCAAAAGCACCTGTTTTGATATCAATAGCTACAATCTTCCCATGATTGTCCTTCTCAACCTGCTGACGCAGCCGAGACTGATAGATTCCCTGTCCACGTCGGACAAATTCTTCTTTGTTATAGCAAGGGTGTTGTAATGTCATTAGTTAGACCCTGTTGCAACGTTTGTCCCTCTATTTTAATCTAGGCTTTCAGCTTTGCTGTCAGTGGGGAATAATGCTCACCCTATGTGCCTAAAAATATTAAGAGATGTAACTATTTATGCCTAAGCTAGAAAGTGATTACTCAACAGGGGTGAGATCAGGATAGTCTAGATCGAGCAGTCAGATAGATGTTTAGTTAAATTCCTACTTCAGATATGTCCGTTTCTAGTCCTCCTCGTTCCCTGCGTATCGGTTCCCGTAAAAGTCAGTTAGCCCTAGTACAAACCTATTGGGTACAGGCAGAATTGAGTAAACACCACCCCCATCGACAGTTTGAGGTGGAGACGATGAGTACCCAAGGCGATAAAATTCTCGATGTGGCCCTAGCGAAAATCGGTGATAAGGGTTTATTTACCAAAGAACTAGAAGTGGGAATGTTGGATAGATCGATCGATCTTGCCGTCCATTCTCTCAAGGATCTGCCCACTAATTTGCCCGAAGGCTTAATCTTGGGTTGCGTCACCGAAAGAGTTAATCCGGCCGATGCTTTGGTGGTAAATAGCCAAAATCAAGACTATCAATTAGACACTTTACCGGAAGGTGCGGTGGTGGGGACTTCTTCCCTGCGGCGATTGGCCCAGTTGCGTTACCATTATCCTCATCTGACTTTTAAAGATGTGCGCGGCAATGTCAACACCCGTCTGGCAAAACTGGACGCGGGAGAATACGACGCGATTATTCTGGCAGTAGCGGGATTGGAAAGGTTAGGATTAGGCGATCGAGTTCATCAGGTTATTCCGTCGGCAATTTCTCTCCATGCGGTGGGACAGGGTGCTTTAGGGATAGAATGCCGCGATGGAGATGCGGAGGTTTTGGAAGTCCTAAAAGTGTTGGAACACGCCCCTAGTCGCGATAGATGCTATGCTGAACGCGCTTTTTTACGCGAGTTGGAGGGGGGCTGTCAAGTTCCCATCGGAGTGAATACGGCGATCGAGGATGGTATCCTAACTTTAACGGGTATGGTGGCTAGTCTCGACGGTAAGCGCCTGATTAAGGACTCGGTTAGCGGTGATCCTAGTCATGGGGAAGTCTTAGGACGAGATTTAGCCCATAAAGTGCGCGAGGCTGGTGCTGGAGAGATTTTAGCCGAGATTTTCGCTGAAGTGGGACGATAATCAGTTATCATACCATTTTTCTTTATTCTTGGCAGGTATCTTACCCCCCGTTGCCCCCCCGACGTCGGGGGGGTGGGGGTGAGGGCGATTAACCATCTCTGCCATTACTTATGAAAAATGGTATCAGTCTTAAGTAGGGTGGGCTGAATCAATCTAAAAATCTTCTTGGATAAGACTTTTAGACTTTTTTCCCATCAAAAAGTGCCAGCCGAGAGTGATCGGGGGGAAATTTCAGATACTTTTTCCCTGAAAATTAGGTAATTAACCCCCTGAAAATGGCTAAAACCCGACACCCTACAGCCCACGAAAAACTTTTTCAGTAAACCCTACTTAGTTTCTAACCTTCTTTTTAGGTAGGAGAATTGCCAGATTCTTTCTTTTGCCTCTTGTATGAGTGACTCTTGCCTTCAGAAGCTGATCACCGAAAAGTCTCCCTATCACCCCTTTTTACTTGGCTCTCTCGACATCATGGTGTAAAGTATTGGTGAACATTACATTGTGGGCGCAAGCATTATGCCCCTACATTACCCTAGGTTAGTAGTTCTGTGGGGACTTATGGCCTAAGCCCTGCCTTAGATAACTTTTGCTTATCACCACAAGTACGGGAGAGCCTTTTACTTTCAAAACTATGTCAGAAATAACCCTGCAAATTAACGGCAAAACTCAAACCTGTTTACCGGAAACTAAACTACCGCAAATATTAGAAAATTTGGGCATGAATCCTCGGTTAGTTGCAGTGGAATATAACGGGGAAATCCTCCATCGTCAGTATTGGGAAAACACGGAAATCAAGGAGGGAGATAAATTAGAAATTGTTACTATTGTCGGAGGGGGATAAAATAATCAACAATCGACAGTTGAGGGAAAAAACTTGTTAGTTATCGGTTTAATTAGTGGCACATCGGTGGATGGCATCGATACCGCTTTAGTGGAGATTAGCGGTACAGTGGAATCTCCACAGGTGCAGTTATTAGCTGGAGAAACCTATCCCTATTCCCCCCGATTACGAGAGACAATTTTACAAGTCTGTGGGGGAGAAAAGCTCGACCTTGAAGCTTTAGCCAGCTTAGATGATGATATCGCCGCTGAATTCGCCCAAGCCGCTTTAAATATCCAAAAAGAAACCCCAAAAGCCCAATTAATCGGCAGTCACGGTCAAACCGTTTTTCATCGACCCCCCGCCAACGATCGCCTCGGTTACACGGTACAATTAGGACGGGGAGCGGCGATCGCAAAAAATACCCGTATTCCCACCATTAGTAATTTTCGCGCTGCCGATATCGCCCAAGCTGGTCACGGTGCGCCCCTAGTGCCGAAAATTGACGCTTATCTGCTTTCTCACCCCACTAAAGCCCGCTGCGTCCAAAATATCGGCGGTATTGGCAATTTAACCTATCTACCCCCCCGAAAAACGGAAAATTGGCAGCAAAACATTTTCGGTTGGGATACCGGCCCCGGCAATGTCCTCATCGATTTGGCTGTACAATTTTTGAGCCAAGGCCAACAAACCTACGACCATAACGGTCAATGGTCGGCCCAGGGTCAACCCTGCTCCGAATTAGTTCATAAATGGCTACAGGAGCCTTATTTTCAACAATATCCCCCTAAATCCACTGGCAGAGAGTTATTTAGCCCCGCCTATCTAGCCCAATTGCACCAGGATGCCCAAGCTTATTCCCTCAGTGATGCCGACTGGTTGGCGAGTTTAACCGATTTAACCGCCATTTCGATCGCCCACAGCTATCAAACCTTTTTGCCGGAAATGCCCGCGGAGGTGCTGCTCTGCGGTGGTGGCGCTCGTAATGCCTACCTGCGGCAACGACTCTTAGCACATTTGGGGTCAAATGTCAAGCTTTTGACCACCGATGAGCTAGGATTAAATAGCGATTTTAAAGAAGCGATCGCTTTTGCCCTCTTGGCCTATTGGCGCTGGCACAATTTCCCCGGTAATTTACCGCAAGTCACGGGGGCAAAAGCAGCGGTTTTATTAGGAGAAATTTATCTATGAGCAGCATTTATGAAATATTTTCAACAAGTCAACGCCAAAGGGTCAGCGATGGGCAAATAGTGCCAATTTTAAGCGATTGTACTGGGTATAAACGTCTTTTAATTCTTGTTTGGCCGCAATTGGGAGATTTTGATAGTCTCGAATACGCTTGGTGGTTAGAAAAAGAGGCAGCCCTTTGGCAAAATGCCGGGATAACCATTCGTGCCATCGGTATCGGCGATCGCAATTCAGGTTTAAAATTCGCTGAATATACGCAATTTCGGCAAGATTGGCTTTTTGTTGACCCCAAAGCCGAATTACACAATTTATTAGGACTTTATCGGGGTTTATCGTTAAAATTACCTGGATTTTCCCCCGGGCAAAATGCTTGGTTAAATCTAATGTTGATGTGTGCGGGTGTGGGTAGTCCGGGTACTCTGGCCGAAGTGCTGCGGGGTTATCTTGGCGATCGCAAAGCCCCCCAATTAATTGCCGAGGAGGAAACAATGCAAGCGCGGCCTTTACCACCTTTCCGGGGTTCCCTATTCAATTTTGCCGGGGGTCAAGGTTTTCAGCGACCTTTTGAATTAGCCACCCTGAGACTGCGTAATATGGGTCAAGTTTTGGGCAATTGGTCAACATATATCCCCGATAGTAGTTATCTCACCCAACGGGGAGGGACCTTTTTATTTGATAATCAAGGAAATTTACTCTATGAGCATCGCGATCGAGGTATCTTGGGCTTTGCTGAGAATATGAGTTATCCCCCCGCTTTTTTGCGGGATTAAGCTTTTTGCTTCTCCATCTCGCCCACTCCCAACTCTGGCCTTTTATCTTTTCTAGCTGATAGCTAAAAAACTTTAATGTTGTCCGACTACTTATTACCTAAAGAGAGATAAGTAAATATTATTTTAAGTTTATTTAAGGCTGTCATTACTAATGGTAAGTTGATCCGGGTAAATTTTCGCGTAGTATCAAAAAGGAAACTGATTCGACCCGTTCAGTCTAAACGGCGAGAGAAGGCATTTTAAGACTGCCGTTTTCACTAGATTGATTAAATTGATTAAGAGGAACAACCTATGGCAACTTATAAAGTCACCCTGAAAACACCCGATGGCGTCCATATAATTGATGTTCCCGAGGAGGAATATATTCTCGATATAGCAGAAGAACAAGGATTAGATCTACCCTCTTCTTGCCGTGCTGGTGCTTGCTCTAGTTGCGCTGGTAAAATCGAATCCGGTAGCGTTGAGCAATCCGATCAATCCTTCTTAGATGACGATCAAATTGAAGCGGGTTATGTCCTCACCTGTGTCGCCCATCCTACTTCTGACTGTGTGATCGTCACCCACCAAGAAGACGCTTTGTACTAATTTAACTCAATATTCGGGCGTTAGACAGTCCAACAATACAACAGGAATAAAGCGGGAACTGCAAGAGCGACAGTTCTCGCTTTATTTGTATTTTTGCCTCTTGACTCAACAGTGAGATACAGCCCAAAAATTAATCCTGCCAGAGGTCTCTCCCAAATTTATAATTATATGGTAGTATAGTTATTAAGTTATACAAAGAGAGTCAGAGATCATGCTATTCCGTCAGATGTTCGATCCCGAAACCAGCACTTATACTTATTTGATTGCCGATCCCGTCAGCAAGGAAGCGGTATTGGTGGATCCAGTGCGGGAACAGGTGGAAAGGGATGATCGGCAATTACGGGAGCTAGGATTAACGCTAAAATATTGTTTAGAAACCCATATTCACGCCGATCACGTCACAGGAACTGGAAAGTTAAGGCAAATCACAGGCTGTCAGGGTATAGTTCCCGAAAATGCTCAAGTAGCCTGTGCTGATCGCCATCTGGCGGATGGAGAGGAATTGTTACTAGGAAATATCACCATTAAAGCGATCGCTACTCCTGGCCACACCGATAGTCATCTAGCCTATTTAGTCAATAACAGTCATCGAAAATTTGGGTCTGAAACCCCGCCGTTCTAGGTTGGCTTTACCGTTAAATACTAGTGAGACATGGAAAAAGCCTACTCGTTCCGATTTTACCCCACACCCGAACAAGAGTCGCTATAGCGGTAAGCGCTTGAGTGAGATACAAACCAAGCTTTGCCTAGCATGGTTTATAGCTCGTGACACTGTACCTCATACGACTGCACACCGCTATATTGCGGCGCACATTGGGCTGTGTAAGATTGGTTGACAATAAAGCTCTCCATGTCAGAACACAAGCATGGTACGAAAGACAAGAAAGAGTAGGATATGCTGAAACGTCTTCAATGCTAACCGATTGGAAAAAACAAGAAGAATTAGACTTTTTAAACGAAGTTAGCTGTGTACCTTTACAACAAGGGTTAAGACATTTACAAACAGCTTTTACTAACTTCTTTGCTGGTCTTACTAAGTATCCTAGCTTTAAGAAAAAACATCAAGGAGGAAGTGCCGAATTTACCAAATCAGCCTTTAAATTTAAAGACAAACAAATCTATTTAGCTAAATGCACAGAACCTTTAGCTATTCGATGGTCAAGACAAATACCAGACGGATGTGAACCAAGCACAGTAACAGTCAGATTACATCCTTCTGGACGTTGGCAGCTCTCAATAAGATTTGATGACCCAACGATTAAGCCTTTACCAGTAACAGATAAAGCCATCGGAATTGACTTAGGAATTAGTAGCCTCGTGATTACTAGCAATGGCGATAAAGTATCTAATCCTAAGCATTTTAAAAAGCATTATCGGAGACTGCGAAGAGCATCGAAAAATCTTTCTAGAAAACAGAAAGGGTCAAAAAATCGGGAAAAAGCAAGAATCAAAGTAGCCAAGATTTACGCTCAAATCACCGATAGCAGAAAAGACCATTTACATAAGCTAACCACTCAATTAGTTCGTGAAAACCAAACGATTGTGGTTGAGAATTTAGCCGTCAATAATCTGGTCAAAAACCCGAAATTATCTCAGGCAATATCTGATGTAAGCTGGGGAGAAATCACCCGACAATTAGCCTATAAATGCCGTTGGTATGGGAGAAACTACATCGAAATAGATAGATGGTCTCCTAGCTCTAAAAGGTGTAGTAATTGCGGGTATATTGCCGAGAAAATGCCGTTAAATATTCGAGAATGGGACTGTCCAAGCTGTGGGACGCACCATGACCGAGACATTAACGCCAGTAAAAATATTTTGGCCGCAGGGCTTGCGGTGTCAGTCTGTGGAGCGACCATAAGACCAGAACAGAGTAAAACTGGGGCGGCAGGTGCGAAAAATCCTTCGGGAAAGAAGCAGAAACCTAAATCGTGAGGTTTGGGAATCGCCGTCCGTTTTACGGCGGCGAGGATGTCAAAATAATTGAGATTGTTCTTTTCTTGCACGTCCGCTCACCGATTGCCTCCCACCCAATGAGTTTAGAATCCGCTACCGATGAAGTCATTAAGCAAAATTTAGAACAATTTCTAATTGTTTTGTCCGTTTCCTTGAGTGTGGCCACGGTTTCGAGGATTTTTAGCTGGTTTCGCCAAATTCCTTACACCCTATTGTTAGTGATAGTCGGTTTAGGTTTAGCTTTCATCGATATCCGTCTGGTGAACCTATCCCCCGAACTGATTCTAGAAATTTTTCTGCCCCCTTTGCTATTTGAAGCCGCTTGGAATACACGCTGGCGAGATCTGAAGGATAATTGGATTCCCGTCAGTCTTTTCGCTATTGTCGGCGTAATTATCTCGATTTTCGGGGTTGGTTTTGCCCTAGATGAATTGACCAATTTACCCCTATTTACGGCATTATTAGTGGGTGCGAGCCTTTCTTCTACGGATCCCGTCGCTGTTGTCGCTCTTTTTCGCGAATTAGGGGCCAGTAAAAACCTCACCGTGCTTTTGGAAGGGGAAAGCTTATTTAATGATGGGGTCGCTGTGGTCGCTTTCGCTCTTTTGGTGGAAATTCCCCTCGGTGCTAGTGGTCTATCCTTAGAGACAACCATTAGCCGGATTGCGGCTTTTATCGGTATCGGGGTGGCAGTGGGTTGTTTAGTGGGTTTTGGTATTTCCTATCTGACTCAACGTCTCGATTTACCCCTAGTGGAACAGTCTTTAACTCTTGTGTCCGCCTACGGTGCTTATTTATTAACCGAGGAGTTCGGGGGTTCGGGGGTAATCGGAGTGGTGACTACGGGGATTATTTTAGGTAATTTTGGCTCTAGAATTAGTATGAGTCCCCGTACCCGCCTATTAGTCACGCAATTCTGGGAGTTTCTCGCTTTTTTTGTCAATTCGATCGTTTTTCTCCTCATCGGCGATCAGATTCGTCTCTCCAGTTTAGCCGATAATCTCAATTTAATTTTTATCACGATCGCCGCTGTGGTAGCGGCCCGTTTTCTGGCTACCTTTGCTTTGGCAACTGTTAGTAATGCCTTGATGGAAACTAAAATTAATTGGCGAGAAAAAACGGTTTTATGGTGGGGAGGTTTGCGCGGTTCCGTTTCTATTGCCCTAGCTTTAAGTGTGCCGGTTATTTTTCCCAATCGTCAGGATATCATCGATATCGTCTTCGGAGTTGTTCTCTTTACCCTTTTGGTTCAGGGATTAACTATTCAAACTTTCCTGTCGAGATTAGACTTGATCGGTGATCAACCAATTCGAGAAAACTATGCGGAACTTTTAGCCCGAAGGGTAGCTTTAAAAAGGGTTTTAGACTATCTTTCTAAGTTAGATAAATCTCCCGATGTTGCCCCAGAATTCTTTAGTTATGAGCAGCATCTCGTCAAAGAAAAGTTAAAGACTGTAGAAGCGGAAATACAATCTCTCAACGATAGTTATCCCCAATTACAGCTATTAACAATGGAACAACTTCGGGAAACCCTCCTAGATATCGAAGCTGATACCTACGCTGAATTTATTCGATCCGGCCGTTTAACTAGCAATTTATCCCCCGTCCTCCAAGAAATTCTCGCTGAAAGTAAAATTAGTGAACAGTAGGACTATGTTCGGGTATATACAATCAATCTCAATTCTCCTAACGACCAACGACTGGGTTTTATGACAAAAACCCCTGGAATTAATGAAAGGGGTTTTGTGGGGTTTTATGGGGGATTTTAGGAGACTTTTGTAGTTTCTTTTTCAGTGGATTGGGAGGGTTTTAGTTTGCGCTTGAGGGTTGAGGCTGCACCCACAATACTAATCGCAAGTAAGCCAGCTATATTTCTGGATTCAGGAACGGAAACAGCAGGAGCAGTCGGAATAGGATCAATGGTTGGATCAACAAAACCCCCTGATATAGCATTCCCAAAACCTGCCAACTCAAGTGAACCAAATCTTCCTAAAACTTCCACAGTACCAGTGGAATTTTCATAAATACGAAAGCTTCCTAACTCTGGTCTATTAGGAAAATATAAGATATCAGCTTGCTGTTCAGGAGTCGCATCAAAAATCACTCCATCGACCAGAAGAAAATTGGGGGTTAGCTCTAATCTGATCTGTTCAGTCAAAATCTGATTAAAATCAAATGGAGTGGTGGTGGACGAACTACTAGAAACTGCTAGTTCTGAGGTGTGACCACCAACAAAACCAAGTCCATTTTTATAGCTAAGTGTTCCTAAGACAAAAGTTTGTCCAACTTGAACATTCTCAAAAGATGTTCCATCGAATTTAAAAAAGTTGGGATCGCGATCGGGATTACTAAAATCAAGTTGATTAGTACCAATTCCACTGACATCTGTATAAGGAAAAGGAGGAGCGAAGCTATTAAAAATGCCGTTTGTCACTCCAGAACCTACGGGTTGGCTATTTGCTGGTAAATTGCTCCAAGCAAGAAAAGAAGGGAGCAGAAATAAAAGCTGCTTAAAAATGGTCTGCTTGATAGAATATTGCTTTGCGACACTCATGTAATTTACACACTCCGTTGATGGCGACACTCCGTTAAGGACGATTTAGGGCTAGTGTACACACTCCCCCCCCCACAACTGTATCAAAAGTTACAATTTAATAAATCTTTATATTCTTCTCCCTAGCTTAGGGATTCATAGGGGAAAGAGTTTCAGGTATTTTCCCCTGTTTTACTGCTTCTCAGGCGACCGATCGCCTTCCGTGAGGGATTGTGGCGCGGCGTGTCAGATTCCGTCATAGGGTTCAAAATTTCGCTAACATTGTTAAGTAGCTGGTTATAATTAAATTAAAAATGGATTTTAGGTTCGATCCCCCCTGCCCCCCTTGATAAGGGGGGTGCCGATAGGCGGGGGGATCTGATGATTTTTAACGCCTACCTACTTAGGTGATTATTTATTATGAGTATGTCGAGAGAGGAACAATTAAAGCTCCTTGGTCAGATGAAAGATTCTGATATCGATTATTCAGATATACCTGCTACTGATGCCGAATTTTGGCAAGAAGCTACTGTAGAAGCTGCCCGTTGGATGGTATCGAGGGAAACGCCCATCGCCAGTAGGGGCAATTCATGAATTGCCCCTACTTCGTACCTCCCAACTGGGTTTTAAGTTCTATGATGCCTTACATCTGGCTTTTGCTGAAGCGGGGGGCGCTGATATTTTCCTGACCACCGATGACAGGCTGCTGCGAAAAGCTCAACAATATAGAGATTCAATTAACGTAATGGTAGAGAATCCCGTGATTTGGTTGATCGCGACTTTACAGGAGGATGGCAATGAAATTAGCTGAACTGAGAAAACAAGGATATCAAGCTTTAGTTGACTCTTTAGGGGTGGTGGGAATGCTCCGCTTCCTGCAACAATTGGAAGTCGGCCATGGCGATTACACCGCCGAGCGACACCAGTGGTTAGATGAACTGACCCTCGCCGATTTTCAGAGCTACGTTCAACAAAAGAAAAGTATCAATGGTGGGGAGTTAGGGGGTTAGAAGGCAAGAACTGGCTCTTCTGGTTTCTGTGTGGAAACGAGGTCTATACTGATAGAATATCCGTCAAAATAGTGCTTAAAGTCTTGCCTGATCAGCATTTCACGATTCCATAGGCAAAAATTATCAGACAAAATCGAGAAGAGCCATTAATTCTGTCGGGGTGATTAGAAAGGAATATCGTCTAAATTTTCCTCCACCGATGTGTCCCTAGGTTGCCAAGCGGAAGGATTAGAAAGTTCATAGGATGCGTCGTATTCAAAATCCCCAGTGGAGACAGGTGCGACGGGTTTTTCCACCTCGGTTTTATTCGATTTGTGGGTATTGATTGGCACGACTTTTTCTGGAGTCGGGGCTGCCATTTCACCGCTACTCATGCTGCCGTCAAGATGATAGAGATGACTAATGACTAATTCGGCCCGTTTTTCCTTAAAACCTTCGGGACGATCGATCATCTGCATCGAGAGACGACCTTCTAAAATTACCTGATCACCTTCATTATAGTTCTGAGCGACTTCTGAGGCTAAATTTCCCCAAGCTACGGCCCTTAAATTAGTCGGGGTTGCCTCGGCACGATTGGGAGAAAACTCGACTAACATTTGAGCGTAGGGAGTTTGATTATCTTGGGTATAACGTAATTCGGGACGACGGACAATTTTAGCCATTAAAATGCAACTGTTCATGGTCGAAAATCAGTCTGAATTTTTCTAATAGCACCATTGTACTGAATAAGTACGAGGATCACCACTGTAGAGGTTAGGGAATTTTATGGGACTCTGGTTAAGAAAAAATCTCTTTAACACTTGGTACAACGTCATCTTAACCCTTGCGGGTCTATTTCTCAGCCTCTGGGGTGGTTTAAGTTTTCTCGATTGGGCGATAAATGGGGCAAAATGGGCTGTAGTGACGGAAAATCTCGGTTTATTTGTGGTCGGTCGTTATCCAGACCAGTCAATATGGCGGATTTGGCTGATTTTAACGATACTTGCGGCTTTATCACTGTTTTCTTGGCAATTAACCCGGGGTCGCTTCCCCAATTGCCCCGCTTTTCTCCAACGCTGGTGGGGATTGCTCTGGTTATTGACTTTACCTTTAATCGCTTGGTTACTATTGGGAGGATTATTTTTAAAGGCCATTCCCCTCGATGATCTCAGTGGTTTAATCTTAACTTTATTAGTAGCGATCGCCAGTATGATTTTATCTTTCCCCTTGGGGGTATTATTAGCCCTGGGGAGACAGAGTGAATTACCGGCAATTCGTTGGCTATCTATTGGTTATATCGAATTATTGCGCGGTTTACCTTTGTTGGGAATTTTATTCATGGCCCAGGTGATGTTACCCTTAATTTTACCCGCCGGGACGAGACCAGAACGAGTGATCAGAGCGATCGCCGGATTTACCCTTTTTGCAGCAGCCTATCTGGCCGAAAATGTCCGCGGTGGTTTACAAGCGATTCCCAAGGGTCAAGTTGAAGCGGCCAAAGCTTTGGGTTTAAAACCGATTTTCGTTTTATTATTGATCGTTCTACCCCAAGCTTTAAAAGCGGTCATTCCCGCTATTGTTGGTCAATTTATCAGTTTATTTAAGGATACTTCTCTACTGGCGATCGTGGGACTGGTGGACCTCTTGGGTATGGCAGGATCTGTTTTAGCTAATCCGAAATTTATCGGCGATTATCCAGAGGTTTATCTATTTTTGGCTTTTATTTACTGGATTTTCTGTTATTCTATGTCCCTAGCCAGTCGTAGGTTAGAACAGCGTTGATTGGGGTGTGGGGTGTGGGGTGTGGGGTGATGGGGTGATGGGGTGATGGGGAAGTGGGGTGTGGGGTGTGGGGTGTGGGGTGTGGGGTGTGGGGTGTGGGGTGTAGGGTGTGGGAAGCTTTTCAGTGTTGCCAAAGGCACGGCGTAGCCGTCCAGTAAACAGTGATCAGTAAACAGTAAACTGAAAACTCACATCTGATAACTGATAACTGATCACTGATAACTGATAGATGGCTACCTGGCTTTTTGTCATAAATATTGATATTATTTAACAATCAGCAGCAATTTATGGTAAATATATTTATTTAGGAGAGCGAGAAAATGGCTGGATTCTTTGGCCTGTTTGGCAATAAGACGAAATACGTCGATGAACCGATGGATATGAGCGCACCGGAACCGAAAGAGGCTTTTTACTTGGAACCCGATGACGCTAAAACTCTCGGTAATATCGACTTTATGCGGACACCGATCACGATCCGACGTACTTTCCCGAAAACTGCCTCGAATAAAAAGGGTGGCGAATCGATTAAACAGATTTCTTCTATGGAAGTCAGCAAAGTCACCGATAACGGTATTGTGGCAAAATCGGCCACTTCCGAGGCTAATAGTAACGCTAACGCTGCTAATGATAACGTTCGTCGCGCTAACGATGACAATATCAATCCTTTCCTGAAAATGGCCCGGGAAATCAAGAAATAGTATAGGGTTTGCTGAATAAATCTAAAAACCTTGTTGGGTAAAACTTTTAGACCTTTTGGCCATCAAAAAGTAATGGATCTGGGAGTGATCGGGGGAAAAATCCCTGGACTTTTTCCCTGAAAATTAGGTAATTGACCCCCTCAAAATCGGTAAAACCCTACACCCCACACCCCACACCCTACACCCTGCCCCCAGGAAAAACTTTTTCAGCAAACCCTAGTATAGTAAGGTGAGCATTGGCCACCCTTGATATCAAACTTTGGTGGGGAAAGCCCACCTTTTTTATGACCATTATTAACGGAAAAACCAAGTTATTAGGCGTAATCGGCGATCCTATCGGCCATACTCTTTCTCCCCCCATGCACAATGCCGCTATCGATGCCTTGGGGCTAAATTATGTCTATCTTCCCCTACCTATCGCCCCGGAAAATTTAGCAACTGCGATCGCTGGCTTGGCCGCCATCGATCTAGAGGGTTTTAGCGTCACAATTCCCCATAAATTAGCAATTATTCCCTTATTATCGCAAATTACCGAGAAAGCCAGGCTAGTGGGCGCAGTTAACACCGTTTGGCGCACGGAAACTGGCTGGCGGGGAACGAATACCGATGTGGATGGCTTTCTCGCACCCTTGAAATCCCTTGACAAAGATTGGAGTCGGGTGAATCCAGTTATTTTAGGCAATGGCGGCGCTGCCCGGGCGGTAGTGGTGGCTTGCGCCCAGTTGGGCTGTGGCAAAATTCATGTGGTAGGACGCAATCAAAGGAAATTAGATCCTTTTAAAGAAAGTTGGGCGAATACAAGCCTCTATGACCTCCTAGAAGTGCATAGCTGGGACGAATTAGAGGGGCTGGTATCCACCACAGAACTCCTGATTAATTCTACCCCGATCGGAATGTCCCCCCAGGGCGAACAATCCCCTGTTGAGTTAGAATTATTAGACCTTTTACCCCCATCGGCGATCGCATACGATCTAATTTATAATCCCCAGCCGACCAAATTTCTCCGGTTGGCCCGGACTAGAGGGATCAGAATTATTGATGGGTTAGAAATGTTAGTTAATCAGGGAGCGATCGCACTAGAAATCTGGTTAGGTCAACCCGTCCCCGTCTCGGTCATGCGGGAAGCTTTGTTAAAACAATTCTAAATGCTAAAATCCTATTTCTAGCTTTATTTATGCCCCCTTCTAGCTCCTTTTGGAAAACTCTGAATAACTCGATTCTAGTGCGCTATCTATTATTATTTGGCTGTGGCTGGAGTCTGATTGTCTTAATTAACTATTTCTACGGGATGATCGCTATTTTTACTGGTTCGGCAGTCCTGGCCGCTCTATTAAATTATCCCGTGGTTTGGTTATCCCGTTATCTACCGAGAGGACTAGCCATTGCTATTACCACCCTAGTAGCTTTTATCCTCCTATTTAGATTAGTCACAGGCATAGGATTAGAAGCGGTTAATCAGGGGAGAGGACTACTATTCAATCTTACCGATGCCCTTAGTCAAAAAGATTTTTTACCCTTTCAAGACTTTCTTGATCGGTTAGATTTGAATAAAATGGTGGGAAGCTTACAAACCGGTTTAGCCACGGGTTTATCGATCGTACAGGGAGTTTTTTCCAGTGTCTTTACGGGCATTTTCGGGGCGGTGATCAGTGTTTATATGCTCATCGACGGTGATAAACTCTGGCGAGGTTTTTTGCAACTTCTCCCCCTAGCATACCGGGAGCGTTTTGCCAAGTCTTTTCGACAAAGTTTTCTGGGATTTATTCGCGGGCAACTGTTGTTAATGCTCTTTTTATCGGTGACGAGTTTCTTAAGTTTTTCCCTATTAGGAATCAAATATGGGCTAATTTTAGCGAGCATTCTCGGTGTTATCGATGCTATCCCGGGTATCGGGGCAACCCTGGGCATTTTGTTGGTAACAATCTTGACTTTTACCTCCCAGGGACCAGCAGTTGCCGTTAAAGCTTTTATTGTCTGTGTTGTCTTGGTGCAAATTCAAGATAATATTATTCGCCCTAAAGTTATGGGCAATGCCCTAGAATTAAACCCAGTAATTTTATTTTTATCCCTCTTTATCGGCGAAAGAGTTGCGGGATTATTAGGGGTTTTTCTCTCCATACCTATCGCCGGAATGATTGCGATCTGGATCGGATCGAGCGAAGAAAAACCAATAACAGCTTTAGAGGAAAATCAGTTAGGAGAAAGTCAAGAGAATTAAGAGCCGATACCCAGTCTCTACTATACAATTAGGGAAATTTGTTATCTACAAAACTCGATCGCTACCTATGGAAAACTTAGATTTAAAGAAATCCTCGCCCCTCTTACTTATCTCACCGTTTTTTCTCTGGGGAACAGCGATGGTAGCGATGAAGGGTGTTATCCCCCACACCACCCCCCTATTTATGGCGGGAATTCGCCTTGTCCCCGCCGGAATGTTAGTTTTAATAGTAGCTTGGTTTTTAGGTCGTCCTCAGCCCAAAACCCTGCAAGCGTGGTTATGGATTGCCCTTTTTGCTCTGATGGATGCCACTCTTTTTCAAGGTTTTCTGGCATTGGGATTAAATCGCACCGGGGCGGGGTTAGGATCGGTAATTATTGACTCCCAACCCCTAGCGGTGGCTTTAATGTCGAGTTGGCTATTTAAGGAAGTTATCGGTGTCTGGGGATGGTTGGGATTGGGTTTAGGAATTGGGGGAATTAGTTTAATTGGCTTGCCCGATCAATGGTTTTATGACTTTTTTGGACAAAAAGCGGTAAATATTGACTTTAGCTGGCAGGAATTACTAAATAGCGGCGAAATGCTCATGCTTTTGGCTTCCCTATCCATGGCGGTGGGAACAGTCTTAATCCGGTTTGTCTGTCGTCATGCGGATCCCGTCAGCGCCACGGGATGGCACATGATTTTAGGAGGATTGCCGCTATTTTTAGCTTCAGCCTTCACCGAATCCCATCAATGGCAGAATATAGATTTAAATGGTTGGTTAGCTTTAAGTTATGCCACTATTTTTGGTAGTGCGATCGCATACGGAGTATTCTTTTATTTAGCCGCCAAGGGCAATTTAACCAGTTTAAGTTCTTTAACTTTTTTAACTCCAGTTTTTGCCCTCACTTTCGGGAATTTATTTCTCGGTGAGATGTTAAGTGTATTGCAATGGGTGGGGGTATCTTTAACCCTCGTTAGTATTTATTTAATCAATCAAAGGGAAAGAATCGCCCCACAATTGCGGGCAATTTTTGCTAATCTTTCCTCACTTATACCCAAAAGCAACTAACTCAAATTCTCTCCGAATTACCTCGACTCTGGCAAAATTTGCTTCTTGTAATTTCCGGTTGAGATTTTGAGAGGTAAAACCAGTTTTATGAGCCATATAGGGCATTCCGGGGACTTCTGTTCCCATGCCGTAAAACATCCATAAAGCGCGCACCGGACCTCCGGGAGAAATATATAAAGGTTCATTTTCCATATCACCTCTAGCGACAAATTCGGCGGCAGTTTGCATATCGGGAACCACGATCATCAAAAAGCCTTCAGGTTTAAGAATGCGTTTAAATTCCCCTAGGGCGATGGGAACTTCGTAATGATAAATATGTTCTAAATTATGACTAGAAAAAACCGCATCGACGGAGTTATCGGGAACGGCACTTAAATCGGTAATCGTTCCTAAAATATCGGGGTTAACAGCAGTATTGATATCGAGGCGAATTTCTTGCCAATTGCCATCGCGGAATAGTTGGGGTAAGGCTTCGGGATTATAGGGACCACAACCCACATTTAAAACCAGTTTTTTCGGGGATTTTAGCGCTGTTATCTCCGGGGGAGCATTCCAAGCTAATAAACAAATATTTTTGAAACCAAGCAAACCGTGATTAGCGACTTGATCATCTAAAATTATCTGGGCTTGGGGATGGGTTTTAGTAAAATCTTTTATTGCCTGTTGGAGAGCAGGATGCTGACATTTATTGATGATAATTAAAGCGGAATCAGACCAGAAGTTTTTGGCTAAAAGTAGGGATATGAAGAGCGATCGATAGTCTTCGGCGGCATCGTAGTAATAAACTCCCAGCTTTTCTTCACTGTTTAATTCTTCGAGATCATCGAAAAAGTTTTCCGTTTCTTGATCGCTTAAAAATATCTGTTCTGATAGTTGAAAATCCTCCAAATCCTCAGATAATATAGTTAGCTTTTCTCCCGATGGATCGTATTTAAAAAAAGCTTCTACGCCATAACCGCAGCGATCGCTATTATCGCAGAAAGCGGCGGCTAAACTACCGCGACGAAAACAACCCACTTGACAGTAAACCTCGTCCGGTTGCAGACAGGCAACGGCTAGATTGAGCAGGGGAAAGAGATTGCGATCGGGATAGGAGGCGGTTTTTTGGCTTAAAATGGTTAATTGCTCGGAAATAGGCGACATTAAAGCCGATCCCCAATCCTGATACTGTTGAGGCAATTGTTCTAAGAATTTCTGTAAATCCATGCTCTTGCAAAAGTGACGATCCTCACCTCTAATCATAGATCGTTGTGTTAGGGATGAAGTCACAGACTTAATTGTAGAAGAGTGCTAATCTGATCTATTAGCCCATCAGCACCAGTAGAGGAGCTTTTGATATGCCCTACAATTGCTTCCAGAGCAAATTTTGGGGAGTACGGGGGAGTATTCCCTGTCCAGGTTCAGAAACCGTTCGTTATGGTGGTAATACTTCCTGTGTGGAGATGCAAGTCGGCGGATGTCATGATTATTGATGCTACCTACACCGATGAGGAATACAACGATCCTAAGTATTCTAAGGTGGGTTGGGGTCATTCCACTTGGCAGCAGGCAGTCAAAATCGCCCAGGCAGCGCAAGTTAAGCAGTTAGTTCTATTTCATCACGATCCCGCCCATAATGACGATTTTCTCGATCGCATCGGGGAAGAAGCAAGAAAGATTTTCCCTGAAACTATTCTCGCCCAGGAAGGCCTCTCGATCGAACTGCGACCGGAGGGATCAACTGCCGAAAAGGAAAACTTTGTACCTCCTACAAGTTCACCATCAGAAGTAGCTAGGGCTGGCTGAATAATGGTAAAACCCCTTTTAAAATAAGGCTTTTGACCTGTTAAAATCCGATGTTCATGCTGCGAAAATAGGATTGGGACCTTCAAAAACCTGGCATTATCCTTCTTATAGTACATAAACTGGTACAAAAAAGAGGGCAACAAAGCCTGAAACTCCTGATACTAAATCCAGTTATTAAAAACTGATTATTTATTCTCCCCTTTGCATGAGTGCCTCTTGCATGAGTGCCTATCCTGATATGTAGCCTATACTCAACGGATTTAGTATGACTCCTGACTCCCCAGACTCCTGACTTGAAAGAGGGTGTAGGGTGTAGGCTTTTACCCATTTTCATCTGGTAAATTACCTAATTTTCAGGGAAAAAGTCCCTGAATTTTCCCCCCGATCACTCCCATCGCTGGTACTTTTTGATTTCAAAAAAGCCGAAAGATATTATCCAACAAGGTTTTTAGATTTATTCAGCGAACCCTAGATAGGAAAAGTGGGATGGGTTAAAAATTAACACATCCCACAAGTCTTATTGCCATCTACCAACTTGAAAATCTAGACTGTTTTTTCCGCTCTAACTCGCTCTACCCTGCGAGGAATGGAGCAATCGAGGAAGTTAGGAACCTCCTGACGACAGTGAGGACAATACCAGTAGGCACGACTAGCCACAAGGTGACGAAGGGTAATTCCCGAACAAATAGGGCAGCTGTGCATGGATTGTCAGACTAATTTTAAACGTTTTTAAAATCGTCCTACCTCCTGAAATAATCTTAAACAAAATCGCCGCTCTTTAAATCTAACTTTAGGTAGAAACCGGGTATTTCTTTCGATAGATTTCCCAGAAAATACCTAAGAATGAGGACGGAAAAGATGGGAATGTTGCGGGTGATAAAGTTGCGATCGAGTTCCTGTAATCTGGTTTAAAGCGGGACTAATTAGATAAAGGGTAGTTCTAGTTAAATTTTCCCTATGGGTTAATTGGGCCATCTCTGACAGGGGGACAACCCAGATTTTTTCGTCAGGCCAACCGAGACGGTAACAAACGGCCACCTGTTGCTCTGGCTGGTAGTATCGTAGGAGTTTTTCCTGGGCTTTGTCAATATGACGGGCGGATAAATATAGGCATAAACTGGCTTTATGAGCGGCTAAAGAGGCTAATTCTTCACTTTCTGGTATATGAGAGGCTTTCCCTTCCACCCGGGTTAGAATAATTGTCTGGACTAATTCAGGAATCGTTAATTCTAGGGCCAATTTGGCCGCTAATCCTTGAAAGGCACTAATTCCGGGGATTAGCTGAAAGGGGATATCTGCTGCTGTCAAAAGATGAATTTGTTCTTGGATAGCACTATAAAGACTTAAATCCCCCGATTGCAGTCGCACCACCGCTAAACCCCGACGCACGCGATCGATCATTAAAGGGATAATTTCCTCTAGGGTGATGCTACTGGTGGGAATTAACTCGGCATCTTGACGAGTATCCTCAAGAATCTGTTTGGGGACGAGGGAATCAGCAAAGAGGATAACATCGGCTTTTTGGAGAATTTTATAGGCTTTTACCGTCAATAATTCTGGATCTCCAGGACCTGCACCAATAAAGTAAACGGCCGGGGAGAGCGTCGAGGAGTCCATTAAAGTCATACTAAATCCTGTTTAAAAGGGGTGTGGGGTGTGGCCCCCCCAACCCCCCCGACATCGGGGGGGCAGGTGGGGTGTAGGGTGTGGGGTGTGGGGTGTGGGCTTCGGCCGTGAGCTCAGCGTTCGACAAAAGCTCACGCCGAGGTCCGAACGGGTGTGGGGTGTAGGGTGTGGGGTGTAGGGTGTGGGGTGTGGGGTGTGGGGTGTGGGGAGAATAAATAAAAACAATCTCCTGAATCCTGACTCCTAAATCCTGACTCCTGAATACTGTCTCCTGACTCCTGACTCCTGAATACTGTCTCCTGAATACTGAATCCTATCATTAACCTGAACATTTGTATTTAATTAGGGTGAAACTGACTATAATTAATGATAAAGCACGGTCAGCATTGATAATGATTAGCGATCAATCCCTCCCCCCCCAAAATATTGAAGCGGAAGAATCTATCTTAGGTGGCATTTTACTAGATCCAAAAGCGTTAGGTAGAATCAGTGATTTTTTAATTCCAGAAGCTTTCTATGTGAAAACCCATCAAGATATTTATCGTGCGGCGCTTGCTTTACAAGGGAAGGGAAAACCGACGGATTTAATGACGGTTAGCAGTTGGTTACAGGATAATCATCTGTTGGAAGAAATCGGGGGAATGCCGCGATTGTTACAATTAATTGAGCGCACTGTTTCGGCTGCCAACATCGATCGCTATGCTGAATTAGTGATGGATAAATATATGCGTCGTCAGTTAATTTCCACCGGGGGAGAAATTATTGAGTTAGCCAGGGATACGACGCTAGAATTAGAAAATGTTTTCGATGAATCGGAACAAAAGATTTTTCGTCTCACCCAAAAACGACCCCAGGAGGGTTTAATTTTTCTGGGGGATACTTTAATTGAAACTTTTAATGAAATTGAGAAAATGCAGGAGACGACCACTCTACCCGGTATCGAAACTCAATTTTATGATCTCGATGCGATGACCAGTGGTTTACAACCCTCGGATTTAGTTATTATCGCGGGTAGGCCTTCCATGGGAAAAACTTCTTTTGCTCTTAATATTGCCTATAATATCGCTCAACAGAATTTACCTGTGGCTGTCTTTAGTTTGGAGATGTCCAAGGAACAATTAGCCCAACGTTTGTTATCGAATGAGGCTAAAATCGAAAGTAATCGGATTCGCTCGGGCCGTTTGGGACAAAATGATTTAGAGAAGGTTCTTGGGGGACTAGAAAAGTTATTAAATTTGCCCATATATATCGATGACAGTGCCAATTTAAGTGTAATTCAAATGCGTTCCCAAGTGCGGCGTTTACAGGCGGAAAAAAAGGGACAAATGGGCTTAGTTTTAATCGATTATCTGCAATTAATGGAAGGGGGAGGTGATAATCGCGTTCAGGAAATTTCTAAAATTACCCGCAGTCTTAAGGGTTTAGCGAGAGAAATTCATGCTCCAGTAATTGCCCTTTCTCAGTTAAGTCGCGCTGTGGAATCTCGCAATAATAAAAGACCGATGATGTCCGATTTACGCGAGTCGGGATGTTTAGCGGGTGATAGTTTAGTTGAGTTAGCAGATCCTCGTGCTAAAGTGCCAATTTGTCAGTTAGTTAATTGCTCTAATTTTACGGTTTTTGCTCTTAATGAGGAAACAATGAAATTAGAAAAAGCACTGGTAACTAAAGTCTTTTCCACAGGATTTAAGCCAGTTTTTCGATTAACAACTCGTTTAGGTTGCACGATTAGAGCTACAGCCAATCATAAGTTTTTGACTGTCCACGGTTGGCAAAGATTAGATGAATTAAATATTGGTAATTATATCGCTTTACCTCGCTCTCTGAGTAATTCAGACCTAACTTTTAATTGGGATGAAGTTATGGCAATTCAAGCGGATGGAGAGACAGAAGTGTATGATTTAACAGTAGATAAACTGCATAACTTTATTGCCAATAATATCATCGTTCATAATAGTATCGAACAGGATGCGGATTTAATTATGATGTTATACCGAGATGAATATTATAACCCCGATAGTCCCGATCGAGGTGTGGCCGAAGTAATTATTACTAAACACCGTAACGGTCCCACCGGCACAATTAAGCTACTTTTTCAACCGGAATTTACCAAGTTTCTCAATCTTAAACAAAGTCGCTCTAATTATTAAAATGAAAGCAACTATTAATTATAAAACTCCCAATTGGCTCTTAATACTTTTGGCAATTATCCTAACTCTCGGTGTGGTTTTTCGTTTTGCGAATATCGATAAAAAAATCTATTGGCATGATGAATCCTACACCACGATTAGAACCACTGGTTATCAAGCAAAGGAAATCGCTGATACTATCTTTCAAAATCGTTTTTTATCTACCACAGAATTAGGAAAATTTCAACAACTGAAACCCGAAAGTAATGTTTTTGATACAATAAAATCTCTCGCTAAAGAAGACCCTCAGCACCCACCTTTATACTTTATTATCTCTCGCTATTGGGAAAAAATATTCGGTTTTTCTCCCGTTTCTTCCCGCAGTTTAGCAATTATTTTTAGTCTTCTCTCCCTGCCATTTATTTACTATCTATCCCTAGAATTATTTACATCAAAGTTAACGGCAATTTTAGCAGTAATTTTATTGGCACTGTCCCCAGTTGATATAATATTTGCTCAAATGTCCCGTCAGTATAGTCTTTTAGTTTTGTTAACGATAATCAGTCAATTGATGCTGTTAAAATGTCTCAAAAAAAGAACTCTTGTTAATTGGTCTTTATACACCCTCGCTAATACTCTCGGACTCTACACCCATCTCTTTTTTATCCTCAACTTATTTGCTCAAGCAGCCTTTATACTTTGGTATCTTGTTATGAAACCAGAGCGAAAAAATAACTTGATATTTTTCCTGTTATCTGGGTTAACAATGATAATTTTATATATACCCTGGTTACAGGTTTTTTTAACTAACTCTCAAAGGGCCTTTAACTCCACCAGTTGGGCTGCCGTTAACTATCTCGATTGGGGATTGTTCGGTAAATTATGGCTCTTAACTTTTACTTCTCTATTTAGCGATAGCGATTTTGGTTTTAATAACATCTTTACCTATATATATAGAGTAATTTTTTTAATCTTAACTATCTATGCTTTTGAGCGAGTTTATCGCTACAATAACCCGATAGCTTTTACTTTTCTGATTACCTCAACCCTAGGACCTTTCCTAGCTTTAGTCATTCCCGATCTAATTTTAACCACCACTAGATCAACTGTCACCCGTTATCTAATTGCGACCTTTCCCACTATCTATATAACTGTGGCTTTTTTCTTGTCACAATTGCTTAATCAAGGTAAATTTTCAGGTAAAATTATCTTGACTTTTTTGTTAACTGCTAGTATAATATCGAACTTCAATAATGCTCTTTCCGAAACCAGTTGGGCAAAAGTTCCTAGTTATTGGAATGGCGAAGTTGCGAGAAAAATCAATGCTGTACCTAAGGCCATTATTATCAGCGACGAAGGTAATGACTGGACTAACTTAGGTGATTTGCTTTCCCTGAATTATCGTCTTAATGCTGATGTACAATACTTTCTGACTACCACTAACCCCGATACCGATAAGTTAGAAGAAGTCCTAGAAATTCCCCGCGTCAACTTATTTCTTTTTCGTCCTTCCAATCGGTTATTACTGGCCCTAGATCAATTCGATATTCGTCTTGATTATTTCTATCCTCAAGGTCAATTGTGGCGAGGGAAGAAATAGGCAAATATATATTTTGGGTCAATCTAGCCTGAAAGAGTTGAGCAAAGCTGTTATCATAACCAGTTAAAAGCGTTAATCTTCACCTTAAAGAAATGACTTTTCTAATTCCGACCAGCGTTTGGCGGCAAATTCTTAAAAAGCTCCCCATACTACTATTCTTAGTATCTTTTCTAATAGTCCTACTATTAGGCTATTTTTCCGCTGCTTTCTCTCAAAGTCGGGATGGCGATATCCGCGGTGTTTGGATCACTACCAACGATACTGCGATGCTGATGGACAGGGATAAACGACAACAGGCGATCGAGCAATTAGTTAATCTCAATTTTAATGCTATCTATCCCGTGGTTTGGAATTCCGGTTATGCTCTCTATCCTAGTGCGATCGCTCAACGGGAAGGAATACAGCCTTTTGTGCCTACGGGAGCGCAGGGACAAGATATCTTGGCAGAATTGGTGGAACAAACCCGTGGAAGGGGATTATTGGTCATTCCTTGGTTTGAATTCGGATTTATGGCCCCTCCCACCTCAGAATTAGCCTTAAAACATCAGGACTGGTTAACCCAAAAACGCGACGGAGGGACCACTTGGGTGGGGGCAGCCGGTGAGGTGGTCTGGTTGAATCCTTTCCGTCCCGAGGTGCAGAATTTTCTGCGGGAATTAGTCTTGGAAGTGGTGGGACAATACGATATTAACGGCATCCAATTCGACGATCATCTGAGTTTACCCAACGAATTTGGCTATGATCCCTATACTATCGCTCTTTATCAACAGGAAACGGAAAAAACGCCCCCGGCTAACCCCCGGGATCCCGAATGGACAAAATGGCGGGCCGATAAAATCACCGCTTTTCTGGCTAATCTCAAAGAATCAATTCAGGCAATTAAACCGAATATACTGCTTTCGATCGCCCCTAATCCCTACGAATTCGCCTATAATGGTCATTTACAGGATTGGCTCGGTTGGGTGCGGCAAGGATTAGTCGACGAGTTAATTGTACAGGTTTATCGTCCCGATCTGCCCAGTTTTCTCAAACAAATAGAGCGTCCCGAAATTCAGGAAACCCAGCAAACTATCCCCACCGGTGTGGGAGTTTTAACCGGTTTACGCAATCGACCGATTGCCCTACCCTTTATTGAAGAAAAGGTATTGGCTGCTCGTCAACGGGGTTTAGGGGTGATTTTCTTCTTTTATGAAAGTCTCTGGCAGCAAGCTTTGGAATCTCCAGAAACCAGAAAAGCGGCAATTCAAGCGATGTTTTCCCAACCCATCACTCCCCGTCTTCCCGTGCTGGAAAATATTCCCTTAGTTAGTACACCTGAACCTATTTACCAGCCAGAACCAACCCCCACACCTCCCCCCTTAGCGCCGGACGGGATCGAAATTCCTGTAATTCCCCCTCCGGGTAGTTAATAGCAATTTTTGCCCATCAAAATTATACTAAATCCTGTTTAAAAGGTATAGGAGAGTGGCGGTTTTTTTTCAGTGTTGCCAAAGGCACGGCGTAGCCGTCCAGTAAACAGTAAACAGTGAAAGGCTGCCAGATAAAAAGCTTGTCAAGATTGCAGAGAAGCAGCATTTATTCAGAGTAAATCTTCCAGTCCTATGGTGATATAATTTTGAGTTTGATTGGGATTTTGGATAAACCTAACGACGATTTTATCTCGTTCTTCTAATAGGGTTTCTAGGGTTAATAAATTTGATGTTGTAGATTGAGAGAGAATTTTATACAAGGTACTCTCGCTCAAATTATAGTCTCGCTGATTTTCTTTGGCAATCTCACTAATTTCGTTACGATTATAAAAAATGCTCAAGGGGTGACAAAGGGGTTCAAAGGTAATCAAGATAAAGACTCTAGCCAAATGAACCCAAAAGAAATAGAGTGGTTGAGACAACCACCCAAAATTTCAATATGTTACCATCATTCTATCAGGCCTGTTTACAAG